>CBDVDA010000033.1:0-26886 GCA_965372635.1 uncultured bacterium
CGACATAGCGCTTGGAAAATCGGATGGTTCTGATTTCTCCTCTCACCACATGAAACTCATTAGCCATTTTTCCGATTACAGCGCACAGGTATTTGAAAACGTGAAAATGTTTCACGAGATAAAAAGGGCCTATCAACTATCGCAGGAAGCGAATAAAAAGCTCGAAAAATTGAACAGGATGAAGGAGAGCCTTATCGCCGTTACCTCCCATGAGCTGAAAACGCCCCTTTCGATCCTCTTTATGTGCCTCGATTTGATAAAGAATGATGACGCAGTCGAACTAAGTGGTTCCCGAAAAGACATTGTTGAAATGATGGAGTGCGGTATTAAAAAGCTGGACATAATTGTCAGGAATATCTGCATCGTATCGAGGATCGAAGGCGGCAAATTTTCCATGAGAAAAAAGCGGTTCTGCCTGTCCTCTCTTGTTGAAGAAATCCTGCAGAGCATCTCCTTTGTCTTCAAAAAACGCCGAGTCGGCCTGCAAGTGGAGATAGCCGATAGGCTTGAAATATTCGGAGACAGGGGGATGGTCGGTAACGTTATCAGCGAACTGATTATGAATGCCGTTAAACATACGCCCGACGGGGGAAGCATTAAAATAACGGGTGCTGAAGAGAAAGGCGGGACGGTTCTAAAAGTCGATGACAGCGGCGCCGGGCTCCCCGAAGAGGACAAGGACCATATCTTTGATAAATTCCACAGGGTGGGTGAACATATGCAGCACTCAAGCGGTACTTATGAGTTCAAGACCAATGGTATCTGCGTGGGGCTGGCCATGTCAAAAAGTATTGTGGAAGCCCATGAAGGCCGGATATGGGTGGAAAACCTTAACCGCGAAGGTACGGCTGAAAAGGGCTGCCGGTTTGCATTTTTCCTGCCCCACAGCAGGGGAAAGGCCTGCACTGCTATTGTAGAAAAGAGCAGCGGGGAGAAAGGGCCGGTGGAAGTGGAGGATGAACGAACAGTCAGGCAGGTGGCGTAATGGGGGGCGTAGAGATAACCGGAAAAAAACAAAGAGGTGGGCAAGGAAAGGATATTCTATCTGATTATTGTTCATGGCCCTTGTGACGGCCATAACCGTCAGTGTCGCTGCGGGGGTCTTGTATGAGGCCGCTTTCAAGGAAGAGGAATCACACCTGCTGAATATGGCCGAAAGCCGGGTTCGTCTCATCGAATCGGTGGCAAGCTTCGATTCTGAGTACAGTCAAAATGATTACCCCTGCGGGGCCTTCGAGGCGACTCTCAGCCAGGTTGCGGAAGCGCATGAGAATTTTAAGGGTTTTGGAAAGACGGGTGAATTTGTCCTGGCGGAACTGAAGGACAACCTTGTTGTTTTCCTTTTCGAACAGAGGCACACATCCCTTAAAACGGGTTTGAAGAAAGGTATGCCAGTCCCTATGGACTCAACCGCAGCGGAACCGATGCAGAGGGCGCTTAGCGGGTTTTCCGGCTCAATAGTGGGGAGGGACTACCGCGGCAAAGAGGTGTTGGCAGCCTATGAGCCGGTAAAGTTGGCCGGGAAGACCGTCGGCATTGTGGCAAAGATAGATCTATCAGAGATACGAACACCCTTCTTAATGGCCGACATTGTTGCCGGAGGCGCGGCAATCATACTTATTTTGGCCGGTGCAATCGTTTTCATCCGTGTCAGCAATCCCCTGATTTTGAAACTGAAAGAAAATGAGGAGATTTCCCGCGCCACCTTCGAACAGGCCGCTGTCGGCATGGCCCGCGTAGCGCTGGACGGACGATGGATGGACGTGAACGGGAAACTTTGCGAAATTTCAGGGTATAACCGGGAAGAACTGCTCACTATGACATTTTGGGTTTTTGTGAGAAAACAGGATATTGAAGAACAGAGGCGCTGTATTGACCAATTGCTTGACGGTGAAATTCATACCTTCACGACGGAGAAACGTTACGCCCATAAATATGGTAAACTTAAATGGGTAAGTTTGACCATTTCGCTCGTCCACGGTTCTTCAACAGAAAATGGCAAAAACTTCATCTTTATTATTAAGGATATCTCGGAACGGGAAGAAGCCGAAGAAAGGCTTACCCGGGCTTATTCCGACCTTGCTGCAAACAACGAACGTCTTGAGCGGTTTAACAGGACGATGACAGGCCGGGAGATGAGGATGGTGGGACTTAAAGAGGAGGTAAACGATCTGATGAAAAGTTCAGGGCGTCCGATAAAATATTCAGTGCCGGATATGGTCAACAACACTCTTACAGGTGAGAGGTCGCGAATAGCATGAAGATCAGCCATAAAATTTTAGCCGGGTACACAGGCATCTTGTTGCTGGCCTCATTTGCCGGCAGTGTGGTTATTATAAAATCCTTTGATATCGAAAGGAGCGTGAACAGGATAACGCTCAGTGACATTAAAGAGGTGGAAGGGGCCACGGAAACGACATACCTCATCCAGAGAACCATGAATTACCTGAGAGAGATACCTCTCGAATTCATCGAGGGGCATGAGGGGGAAGAAGAAGAGGCAAAGAAAATTGTCCGGGAAAGTCTTTCCGAGATTGAAAGGCAGATCGTTCTTTGGAAAGAGGGGCTTCAGGCGGGGCTGTCATTCCAAGAGAAAGAAGATGGAAATCTTGAGGATTTCCATCTATTTAAGACAAAAATAAAAATGTTCATAGCTCTTGTAAATGAAGTGATCACCCTAAGTAACAAGAAAGATTTTGATGCGGTCGCGGCATTTTTCGATCTGGAGCTGGAACCTCTCTTGGGAGAAATTCATGCTCTGGGGGAAAGACTGGAAGAGAATGCGAGAAATGAACTCTTTAATAATGCGAACCATATCAATACAGAGATCACGCATAGCAGAATGATCGGTATTGTCACGATAGTTACTGTTTTTCTCATCGCAGCAATGATCGGACAAATAATAAGCTCCTCTATAAAGAGGTCCATCAAGGAACTTGAGAAAGCGGCAGAGGAAGTTGGCAAAGGTAATCTTGATTTCAAAGTAAACACCGGGACAGGAGATGAGATAGGCCGGTTTGCCGACGCCTTTAACGGGATGTCTGAGAAGCTTCGGTATGCAACGGACGACCTCACATCTGCAAATGTCCGGCTTGAAAAAGAAGTGACCGAACATAAGCGGGCGGTGAAAATGCTTGAGGAGGCGAATGAAAAGCTAAATATATCGCAGGATTCGGCCCTCAACATCATGGAAGATATGCAACTGGAGGTCGCTGAAAGAGAGAAGGCAGAGATTACACTAAAGAAAAGTGCCTTTCAGCTTGCCGAGGCGCAGCGGATTGCCCATATCGGAAACTGGGAATGGGACATCGTTGGCGACAGGCTCTACTGGTCTGATGAAATATATCGTATCTTCGGTCTTGAGCCTCATGAATTCGATGTAACCCATGAGGCTTTTTTGAATGCCGTCCATCCCGATGACAGGGATTTTGTCAAACAATCCGTTGATGAAGCGCTCTCTTCAAAAATACCCTACAACATCGATCACAGGATAATTCTGTCCGATGGTACAGAACGCATCGTTCACCAAAAAGCTGAAATCAGCTCTGATTCGAAAGGTCATGTTGTTCACATGACAGGTACGGTACAGGACATTACCGAGCGGAAAAGGACAGAAGAAAAACTTTCTGTTTTCAACATGTTTGCCGAAGCATCGGGACAGGGCTTTGCCATGGCCACCCTGGACAGGAAGATAACATATGTCAATCCGACTCTTTGCCGCATGATTGATGAGAGCAGAGCACTAGATTGCTACTCTAAAGAGATTCGGGACTATTATCCAGGCAATGTTCAAAAGCGTTTTGAAGAAAAGATTCTCCCCATCGTTATGGAGAAGGGCCAGTGGACGGGTGAACTGGAGCTTAAAGCTGCTTCGGGAGAAATAATACCGACTATTGAAAATATATTTTTGATCAGGGACGCCTATGGGAAACCGGCTTATCTGGCTAATGTAATCACTGACATTAAGAAACAAAAAGTGGCCGAAGAGGAGTTGGCGATTATCAAGGCGCAATTAGAGCATCTTCTTACATCAAGTCCCGTTATCATCTACAGCTGGTGGTATGAAGATGATAACTTCGCTCCTTCGTATATTAGCGCTAATTTGAAAAGGTTGTTTGGATATCAACCGGAAGACATCATATATAGTCAGATCTGGTGGTCAGAGAACATCCACCCGGATGATCGCAAAAGAATCTTCCAACATTTCCCCAAAGATTTATTTGAAAAAAATTATCATATCCACGAGTATCGTTTCAAACATAACGACGGCACATACCGGTGGGTACGGGATGAAATGAATCTCGTGCATTCCGATAATAATCATGTCATGGAAATTGTAGGGTCATGGACAGATATTACCGAACAAAAAAGGCTGGAGAATGAACTCAACAATCACCACAAAGCCGTTGAGAAAAGCAACCAGGCATGGGTCGATACCTTCGATTCGATCGCGGAGCCTCTTTTCCTCCATGACGCGGAGTACAGGATCGTGAAAGCAAACATGGCCTATCAGAAGCTATCGGGAGTCCCCTTTAATGAGATTATTGGCAGGCCCTATTATGAGGTCTTCCCGAAGATGGACGGTCCCATCGATATTTGTAAAAGAGCAATGGAAACAGAGGAAGGCGACCTCGAAATGGAAATTACCACCGGCGACATTGAGAAGACTTATAAAGTGAGGGAGTTTACAAGGTTTGCTGCAAACGGAAAGCATGAATTGTCCATCCATGTTATGGAGGACGTAACGGATTTCAAGAGAACCCAGGGAATGCTGGTTCAGACATCGAAGCTCGCTTCAATAGGTGAACTGGCGGCCAACGTTGCCCACGAGATAAATAATCCCATGACAGCGGTTCTCGGTTACACGTCACTGATCCTCGAAGAGATCGAAAAGGATTCCCCCTTCTATGAGGACCTGAAGACAGTGGAAAAAGAATCACACAGGATAACAAACATTATACGGAACCTGCTCGATTTCTCTCGGCAGAGGAAGGTAGACAGGAAAGAGGCAAAGATTGAAGACGTTGTGAAAGAAAGTATTTCACTCGTCGCGAGTATGGCCAGAACATCCGATGTTTCAATTGAGTATGATTTTCATGACAACCTTCCTTTGATAGAAGTCGATGCAAACCAGATGAAACAGGTTTTTTTGAACCTCGCAAATAACGCCATACAGGCCATGGAGGGCGGAGGAAAACTCATTGTGTCAGGAAAAATATATGGTGATGCAAATGAAAGAGGGGATCTTTTCATGGGCGTCAAGTTTAAGGATACAGGGTGTGGCGTCTCGAAAGCCTTTAAATCAAGAATTTTCGATCCCTTCGTTAGCAGTAAAGGGGAAGAAGGGACGGGGCTCGGACTGTCAGTCAGTTATGGAATTGTGAAAAATCATGGGGGAGAGTTGGTCGTGGAAAGCGAGGAAGGGAAAGGGAGTGAGTTTACGGTGCTCTTACCGGTCAATAAACAACATGACGAGCATCTGGGATTCAAGGAGGTAACCGGTAAAAAGCCGGTTGTTGCGACATGACACTTAATACAAGCCTTAAAATATGTAGGACAAAATCTCATAGGGATTTAGACTTTTATCTTACAAAAAAAATAGAGTTACGCCTATTTATACAAACGGCTTCATGGTATAAACTTATTAATAACAAAGGGCAAATTAAATAACAGACTGTTAGCAGACTGTTTGAAGAAGGAAAACGAAGGGGGAGTCAGACATGACTAAAAAGAAAATACTTATTGTAGAAGATGAACCCGCGATAATTAATCTTACCAGAAGGATTTTAGAGAGGGAAGGTTTTGAAGTCGCTTCGGCAGGAGACGGCAACGAAGCCTTGAAAATCCTTGACAAGGAGCATATAGACCTTCTCCTCACCGATATCAGGATGCCGGGGATAAATGGTCTTGAGTTATTGAAGCATTTTAAGGAGAGAAGGCCCGATGCTGCGGCAGTGATAGTTACCGGTTACGGTACTATAGAGACTGTCCAGGAGGCGATTAGGCTTGGCGCTAACGGTTTTGTTCTTAAGCCATTTGCCAAGGCTAAGCTTTTGGAGGTTGTCAATGGTGCATTTGTAAAAGCGAAATTGATGCATGAGGATGTAAGGTTTAAACCTCTCCTTCTGCTTTCCGAAGTAACCCATCGGATGGTTGAAAGGGCAGAGGTCGAGGCGTTTTTCAAAAATGCGACGGATGCAACGCATAAAGAACCCGGCGCCGACGGTGGATCGATAATGTTAAAAAATGATGAATACCCTTTTGAGTCTGAGGATGAAAAGGGGCTGAAAAAGGTTTAGCTTTGCCAATCCTGTAGACTTGTCCCCTCTTGTCTTTCAATAAATTGAAGTGTTGCTGCTTTCTGAGGGATAGCTCAGGACGGCCTCTTTGAATAGATTGACTGTCAGCGGAGGCGGGGGTATACTTTTAATATCTGGTTAATATAGCTTAACTTAGCGTATTTACTTAGAGACAATCACCGGGTAAATTACTGGGGGGTTACGATGACTAAAAGTTTACCGGTCTTCCTCATTTTGACGCTGGCAATTATGTCGGCCCTTTCTGCGGCACCCAAAACAGGTGTGGCGGAAACAGTTCCCCCCCCCACCTCTCAAAAAATAAAGAACCACCCGCTATATTCCACGTATAAATTCGACAATACAGATAAGGTCGTTAACATCGGCACGCAACCGCTCTATATGCCGACGGGACTTATCACCGAAACGATGAAGCGTGACCTTATCCTCAAAAAGGCACTGGATGAGCGCGGGGTTGAACTCCGTTTTTACCCTTTTTTAAAAGGCCATGATGTAAACATATTTCTTAAGAGCGGTGATTTGGATGCCGGTATCGGGGGCGATATGCCCGCCATATCTCTTTCAAGCGAAATGGATATAATCATTGCAGCCCGGATGCAATCCGGCTTTATCTCCATTGTGGCAAACCGGCATATGTTGACAAACGAGTTCAAAGGAAAACGAATCGCTTTTCCATACGGTTCCAATGCGCATTACGCCCTTTTAAATACCCTCTCCTCTGCCGGGATTGATGCGTCTCAGGTTGATCTCCTTTCGATGGAAGTATCCGAAATGCCGGAGGCATTAAATAAGGGTAAGATCGACCTGTTTGCCGCCTGGGAACCGACGCCCACCGTAGCGATAAATCAAGATAACGACAATGTATTAATACACCGAAGTCTGAGTTCGGGATATTTCTACTTCGACAGAGGTTTCTATAATAACTCTCCGGACATAATGGATCTGCTTCTTGCCGCAGAGATACGCGCGCTCAGATGGCTAAAGCGTGACAGTCAAAACCTGTTTCAAGTGAGCCGGTGGGCTATCGATGCAGTCAATGAACTGTTGGACCGAAAGGTTGGGCTTACCCCGGAACTGGTCATCGATCTGGCTTTAAAGGACATTATAGGGAGCCACTTCCCACCTGTAATAACGAGGAAAGAAAGTTCAGAGAGAGGCAGAATATTCCACGAATTTAACTTTCTTAAGAAACTCGGCTTACTCCCGCCATCCAGCAAATGGGCAAGGGTGCGGGACAGCTTTGATCGGGAGATACTGAAGAAGATCATCGGCCAACCCGAGACAATGCGTCTCGACGACTTTCTTTATGATATGAACGAAGGCAAAGATGAGTAACCAAAGCTTAAGAGCGAAACGAGGTCTTTTTTCGAGCATAAGGATCAAGTTGCTCGTCTACTTTTTACTTCTATTTGTGGCAATCTTTCTCGCTGTCGAGTTAACAAGGATATATGGCATTCCATTTACCGGTTTTAGAGGTGAGTATTCTGCGGAGCAATCCAGGGTTCTAAAGAACCTTAGCCTCATAGCCGATATTAAAAAGGAACGCTTTATGCGCTGGTTTGAAGAGAGGATGGACGACTCGGAGATTGTCGCGGATAACCTTTTTGTAACATCAAGCGTAACAGAGCTTCTAGCGATGGTAGAAGAGATGGACGCGAGTGGCGTAGAAGAAGAGATCTTCCGGGCAAATTTAAAGAAAACTCCCACCCACCGGACCTTAATCCAGTACCTGAGTATCGTAAAGAAAACTTACGGCGTCTATGAAGATATAGCAATATTTGACGCCAGGACCTTAATGGCCATAGCCTCCACCAACAACCTTAATGTCGGCAAGGTTCTTTTGGAGGATTCTGAAGCTATTTTAAGAGATATCGAGTATGAAGGTGTGGTTATCTCCACCCGGTCCGGGAGGGAGAGCGGAAGGGTATCTATTCTCATAAATCACAGCATCCGCTCCGGCAATAAGGTTGTCGCTATCCTCACAATGAGTGTTAACACCGATGATATCTTCGAGCCGACGGTCCATGTCGGAGGGGGGCTTGGCAATACAGGCGAAGCCCTTCTGGTCGATCAGGATGTCAAAAACCTTACCACGCTTCGCCATCCACTGCCGGACGGCAGTAGGCCGGGGCCGTTGGAATACCGGATAACGGCTAAACCGGCACAGCTTGCCGCCAGGGGTGAGGAGGGTATAGTTGTAACCCAAGACTATCGCAATGTACCCGTGCTGGCAGCGTACCGCCACCTGAATATCACACCCGAGGTCGGATGGGGCATGGTCGTAAAAAAAGACCGCTCCGAGGTCTTTGCTCCTTACAGGGCCAGACTGCTTAATACTGCATATATTTTTATTGTTGCCACAGCATTCTTAACGATAATGATATGGATAGTGACCAGATGGCTTGCCTCTCCCCTGGTAGAGTTGAGCCTGGCAGCCAGAAAGGTAAAAGAAGGAAACCTTGATGCAAGGGCTCCTGTAAGCGGCAATGATGAAGTCGCATCTCTCGCAATAATCTTCAACTCCATGGTGGCGCAGATACAGGAGTGGCACAGCAACCTTGAGGCAAAGGTCGGCCTCCGCACCAAAGAATTAGAAGACCTTAATAAAGACCTGGAATTGAAGGTTGACGAGATAAGCCGGGCCGAAGAGGGTCTCCGTCGATACAAACATATCGTCTCAAGCAGCACAGACATGATGGCGCTGCTCGACACCAACTTTACCTACCTCGCCGTAAACAGCGCCTACCTGAATGCCTTTGGTATGACACAAGAAAACTTTATCGGAAAACATGTATCTGATATTTTTGGGCCGGAGCTTTTTGAAAAAACTATCAAACCCAAAGCACTTCGCTGCATAGCAGGCGAGGAAATACACTATGAAGAGTGGTTCGATTTCCCCGCAAATAGAGATAAGTCATATATGCATATTTCCTATTTTCCCTATGTCGATGATAAAAACGAAGTAAAAGGTTTCGTTGTAAATGGCCGGGATATTACAAGTCGCAAGCGGACCGAGAAGGAACTTAAGAAAAAACAGGAGCAACTGGAAAAAGCGCAGCAAATCGGCAGCATTGGAACATGGGAACTTGACATTGAAAAAAATAAGCTGCTATGGACGGATGAAACTTACAGGATTTTCGGACTGCCTTTGGGAACACCTCTTTCATATGAGACCTTTTTGAATTGTGTTCATCCTGATGACAGAGAGTATATTAATGAGAAGTGGGGCGCCGCTATGAAGGGAGAGCCCTATGATATGGACCATCGCTTGATGATGGATGACGGACGTGTTAAATGGGTCAGGGAAAAAGCTTCTTTAGAGTTTGACGACAAGGGAAATTGTTTAAGGGGAATAGGTGTTACACAAGATATCACCACACGCAAGCAGGCCGAAGAGAGTCTTAGCAAGAGCGAAGAGAGATTCAGAGACCTCTTTGAAGAGGCCCCCACATCACTATGGGAAGAGGACTTCTCCGAAGTAAAAAGCTTCATAGACGAACTGCGCGCCGCCGGAGTGGAAGACCTCCGGGCCTACTGCGACTCCCATCCCGAGCAGCTCTATGAGACGGCCCGGAAGGTCCGCATCATAGGCGTAAACCAGAGAACGCTCGAACTCTATAAGGCAAAGGATAAAGAAGAACTTTCAATCGGCCTGGAAGAGACATTTACAGACGAATCTTACAGGACCTTCAAAGAAGAAATACTCGAACTGGCCGCAGGCCGATTGCACTTTGAAAGTGAGAGTGTCACTCAAACTCTTGCAGGCGAAACTCTTAATATAATAATCAGGGTCGCCATTGCTCCGGGCTGTGAGGAGACCTGGAGTCGCGTTCTGGTATCGATTACCAACATAACAGAGATGAAGCGTGCCGAGAGGGCGTTGAAAAAGAGCGAGGAGAAAATGAACCTTATTGCCGAGACCGCTCTTGACGCTATCGTGATGATTGATAGAGCCGCGAAAATCATCTTCTGGAACCCGGCGGCAGAAGAGCTTTTCGGCTATACTCAGGAAGAGGCGCTAGGCTCTGACCTGGGCGAACTCATAGTCCCCGAGAGATATGCAGAAAGATTTAAGAAAGGCTTCAGCTTCTTCAAAAAAACCGGCGAGGGACCGATGGTGGGGAGGGCGGTAGAAATGACGGCCAGGAGGAAGGACGGCAGTGAGTTTCCCATTTCGCACTCGATTAACGCTGTCAGGGCCGAAGGAGGCGGGTGGGGAGCTGTCGGCATAATTCGCGACGTAACAGAGATGAATAGAACGCGGGAAATGTTGATCCAGTCGGCAAAGCTCGCGTCTATCGGCGAACTGGCGGCAAACGTGGCTCATGAGATCAACAACCCCATGACGGCCATCCTCGGCTATTCCTCTCTCATCATGGAAGAGTTGGACGTGAGTTCCCCCTACTACGAAGACATAAAAACGATTGAGCAGGAATCTCACCGGGTAAAGAATATCATCCGCAACCTTCTCGATTTTTCGCGCCAGCGAAAGGCCGAGAAGAAAATGGCCGATATCAATGAGGTCCTAAAGGGAAGTATCTCGCTGATGGCACATATGTCCAGGAATTCCAATGTAACGATTGCCGTGACCCAGGGTGAAGATCTTCCTCTCCTAAACATAGATGAACACCAGATAAAACAGGTCTTTATTAACGTAATTGGTAATGCCGTGCAGTCCATGCCTGACGGTGGGCAGTTGAAAATAGTGACGGAATTATCAAAAAAGAAAAGCAGGGAGGGGGAACATGCAACCATCAGGTTTAAGGATACGGGATGCGGCATCTCTAAGGCATCTCTCAATAAGATTTTCGATCCTTTTTACAGCAGTAAAGGTGAAAAAGGGACGGGCCTCGGACTTTCCGTCAGCTATGGAATTATCAAAAATCATGGCGGTGACATTCTTGTGAATAGCAAGGAAGGGAAAGGGAGTACGTTTACAGTGCTCTTGCCCGTCACTGAATAATACAAAGCCGTTGACGGTTGACAGTTTACGGTTTACAGTTCAACTGTATAAGTTGTTGAAAGATTGCCGCGATTATGGACTGAAGGATCAAATGCTGCGTTCGGCAGTCTCGATTCCGTCGAATATCTCGGAAGGAAGCGAAAGAAATAGCATTCCGGATTTTAAGAGATTCCTGAATTTTGCAAAAGGGTCGGCTGCGGAACTTAGAACACAGGTTTATATTGCACGAGAGATTAAGGTGCTTTCTGATAGTGACGCCAAAGAACTCATTCAGGAGTTGAAAGTGATCTCGAAAATGCTACAGGCGTTACATGGTTCCTTGAAAAACCGTGAACCGTGAACTGTAAACTGACCCAGGAATTTAAGCTATGGCCGGAGAAACGATTCTCGTTGTCGATGATGAGAAGAATATTCTAGCTTTAAGTAAAAAGATTTTAAGAAATGGCGGGTTTGAGGTAAAAACTGCAAGCTCCGGCGAGGAGGCCTTGACGCTCCTTGACAGTGAGCCTGTCGATCTACTCCTCACCGACATTAAAATGCCCGGAATGAGCGGCCTGGAATTGCTGAAGCGTTTTAAAAAACAGAGTCCCGATAATGCGGCAGTCATCTTCACGGGCCACGGCACTATTGATATGACGCTTGAAGCGATGCGGATTGGGGCTGACGGCTTCGTGCTTAAGCCTTTTACAAAATCGGAACTGATGGACACCATAAACAATGCCGTTGAAAAAATGAGACTGATGCGTGAAAACATCCGGCTAAAATCACTGCTCCCGCTTTTTGAAGCGAGCAGGCGGATGGTAGAAAAGATCGATAGGTTGGAACTCCTGGAATACGTTGTTAACGTAGCGAGCAAAGAAACGGGCGCCGACAGCGCCTCCATCATGCTCATGGATGCAAACGGCGCTTTTAAGACAGAGATTCAAAAGGGGCTGAAAAAAAAGGATGAAAAAGATATGGTTGCCGGTTTTTCGGAGATGATAGCAAAAAAAGCGGCAAGCAAAGGGCAAACGATTCTGCTGGAGCAGGAGAACCCCGAAAACGACCTTAGCGAAGAGATGAAAGAGAGTAATATCCTCTCCTCTGTTACGCTTCCTATGAAGATGAAAGGCGAACTCCTCGGGGTCATGAATCTGACCAACCTGGAGGGCAACAACTCTCTTTCGGAGAAAGGTGTTGCAGACTTTATGGGCATCCTCGCCGCCCAGGCATCTGCGGCACTCAAAAATGCCATGTTGATTGCGGACATGCACGACCTTTTCATGTCATTCATCAGGTCTCTCTCCACGGCGATAGATACGAAATCACCCTGGACGGCAGGCCATTCGGAACGGGTAACGGAATATGCTCTTCTTATCGGGGGAAAACTCGGGCTGAGTGCGAATGATATGAAGACCCTCGAACTTGCCGGGCTCCTTCATGATATCGGGAAAATAGGAACCCCTGAAGCAATACTGAACAAAGCGGGACCTTTGACGACAAAGGAATACGGGAAGATGAAACAACACCCCGCAGCGGGGGCAAAGATCATTTCGCATATCGGTCAGTTGAATGACATTGTCCTTCCCGTCAGGCACCACCACGAGAGGTATGATGGCTGCGGCTATCCGGACGGACTGACGGGCGAAAAAATACCTGCCCTGGCACGGATACTTTCCGTTGCAGACACATACGACGCCATGAAGGCAGACAGGCCCTACAGGGAAGGCAGGCCAATGGATTTTATTATTAACGAACTGAAAAGCAATGTTAAAAAACAATTCGACCCTGAACCTGTGGAAGCACTTTTGAGTGAAATTTAATTGGGGATGAAAGGTTCCTCCCCTTGCCAAGGGGAGGTTTAGGAGAGGTCTTTTTTGGGAACAATTATGCTATACATTTAATTGTCGAGTTATCAAATGATCTGTATCGGTATCCAAACAGGAAAAGGAGGTCTTTTATGAAGCAGGCAATAATGTTTGTTGATGACGAACAAAATATCTTGAATTCCCTGATGCGTCTTTTCAGGAATGAAGATTACGAGATATTTACGGCAACGGGCGGCGCAGACGCATTGAAAATCATCGAGGAGAATGAGATTGCACTTATTATCTCCGACCACAGGATGCCTGAAATGAGCGGCGTCGAGTTATTGAGCAAGGTTGTGGAGGTATCTCCGGACACGATACGGATTATGCTGACGGGGTATGCCGATTTGGAAGCATCTATCGATGCGATAAATAAAGGCGAAGTCTATCGTTTCATCACAAAACCGTGGAAGGATGAGGAACTCCGCCTGACAGTCAGGCAGTCTCTCGAATATCGAGAGCTTATGCTTGCCAACAGGACCCTCACAAGAACGGTTAAAAGACAACATCAAATATTAAAGAAGCTCGAAGAACATCATCCCGGCATATCCGAAGTCAGCCGGGCTGAAGACGGCAGCATCATGATCGATGAAGATAGCTGGGACGATCTTTCATTAGAGGACATTCTGGGAAAAACCAAGTAGTGTAAATCAGGGGGTAGCGATGAGAAAAATTCTGGTTGTTGATGATGATGAACTGATTCGTACACTCGCCCGCGACATTTTGGAGAAGGCCGGTTACGAAGTGATATTAGCCAAAGGCCCCATAGAAGGCCTTGATATACTTAAAAAAGAAGATGTCGAAATTGCACTTCTCGACATCGTCATGCCTGTGGAATCCGGCTTTGAGATGATCCCTCAGATCAAAGAGATCAATTCCGATATAGCCATAATCATTATGACGGCCTATTCTTCCATTGATTCCGTCGTAGAGGCTATCAGGAAAGGGGCCTATGATTATATACGGAAGCCGATTAACGCTGATGAACTCAAGCATTCCATAGAGAAAGCCCTGGAGAGGCAAAAATTGCACATGGAGAACAGGTCGCTTTTTGAAGACTTGCAGGAACGCATCAGACGGCTCGAGCTTTTTGAAAATCTGTCGAAAGCAATTTCCTCTACCTTAGACCTGAATAAGTTGATGGAAAAAATAATGGATATTACCAAATCCGTTATTGCCGCAGAGGCATGCTCGATCTTACTTCTCGATGAAGAGACAGGGGAGCTCTTTTTTACCGTGGCACTCGGTGAAAAGGGGGCGGAGGTTAAAGAGTTCAGGATAAAACGGGGCCAGGGGATCGCGGGGTGGGTACTCGAACATGGGGAACCTCTTCTTATTGAAGACCTCAAGACAGACGGCAGGTTTTATACCGGTATAGACAAAAAAACCGGTTTCGAAAGCAAGTCCATGATTGCTATACCTCTTTTTGTACAAGAACAGGTGGTAGGTGTGATAGAGGTGATTAATAAGGTCAACCTCGGCAGCTTTGATGAAGCGGACCTGGAAACCTTGAGTACGATGACAGGACAAATTGCCGTTGCCATAGATAACGCAAGAATGACAGAAGCTCTCAAGGTATCGAGAGAGAAGATAGAGGAATACAGCAAGAACCTTGAATCAATGGTTAAAAAAAGGACCGCCCAGTTGGAAAAGGCAAACAAGGACGTAAGAGACACCCAGGCGCAGCTTCTTCAAACGGAGAAGCTCTCTTCCCTCGGCCAGCTTGCCGCAGGCGTTGCCCACGAGATCAACAACCCCATAGGATTCATACAAAGCAATCTCAGAACTCTGGAAGAATATGTTAGAGACCTTATGACTGTCGTAGCCAAGTGTGAAGCGATTGTTGAGGCCCTGAAGCAAAAAGACCAGACGGCACTTTCCAGCAGTCTTGAGGAACTGGAAAAAATCAAGGAAGATGTGGGCCTTGATTTTCTTAAAGATGACATTGAGAAATTAATTGCCGAATCGGAAGAAGGGACCTTGCGGGTATACAGGATCGTTAGGGATCTCAGGGATTTTTCACGGGCCGATGATGCGGAAAGGAAATTCTTTGATATCCACAGGTCGCTTGACAGCACCCTGAATATTGTTTGGAATGAATTGAAGTATAAGGCCGAAGTCGAGAAAAAGTATGGCGATATTCCTGAGGTTGAATGCCTGCCGACCCAATTGAACCAGGTCTTTATGAACCTTTTTGTTAATGCTGCACAGGCCATCGAAGAGAAGGGTAAAATTACGATCAAAACGTATACTGAGAAAGAAAAGGTTTATGTTGAAATCAGCGACACCGGCAGCGGCATCGCGCCCGGCAACCTCAAGAAATTATTTGACCCCTTTTTCACGACAAAAGAACCCGGTAAGGGGACAGGGCTCGGGCTGTCAATAAGTTATAATATTATACAAAGACACAAAGGCACTATTGAGGTGAAGAGCGAGTTAGGAAAAGGGACAACCTTTATTATCGGGCTTCCCGTGAAGATGGACTTGGCGGAAGGGTGCAAGGTGGAAACTGAAGCAAGTCAGAAATCTTAATCTGTACTAAGCGGATTGTCTCTGTAATAAATAAATCATTACTCTAACAATGTAAAGGTGTAACGTGGACAAACCTACAATACTCTGTGTTGATGATGAAAGCAGTGTTTTGTCTCTTCTAAGGAGACTTTTGAGGAAAATTGATTGCGACATCCTGCTTGCCAGCAATGCTACGGAGGCCCTGCAGCAGTTTAAGGACAATAAGATATCTCTTATTATAACTGACTATAAGATGCCGGGCATGACGGGCGTCGAATTGCTTCGGCACGTCAAGCATATTTCACCGGATACGATGAGGATTCTCATTACCGCTTATGCCGATATTGAAGTGACGCAATCGGCAATCAATGAGAGTGAAATTTTCAAGTATTTTTTGAAACCATGGGATAATAATGAATTTCTTTGCGGCGTCAAAGAAGCTCTTGACAGGTATGGCAGCAGAGAGGGAGATGGGGAGATATAACATTCCCCCTCTTAGAGTAAGAGGGGGGAGTTAGAATAATAAATCGCCCTGTTTGGGGGCCTATTGAATGAGTCAAAAATGCCATTATGGGGGCATTTAGCAAGAGAGGAAAGGATAGTATAGATAATAACAGTCACTTCATGTTGAATGATAAAAGAATTCTAATAGTTGATGATGAGTTTTCAGTCCGGGAATTATTGAGGAAAGTTCTCACTCGGGAAGGATGCTTCGTTGAAACGGCGCCTGACGGCGTTGAAGCTCTTGCTGTTGCCCATCTCGGTAGATTTGACATTGTTATAACCGATCTTAATATGCCTCGAATGGGAGGGTTGGAACTTCTCGCTAAATTTAAGGAAAAGCATCCTTACCTTACCATTATGATCTTGACAGGGTATGGAACAATAGAGATGGCCGTGCAGGCGATTAAAGAGGGCGCCTATGATTTTATTGAAAAGCCGATTGTTCCGAAAGACCTTGTTGAACTCATTCGGAAGGCTACTGAACGAAAGAAAGTCTGGACAGAGAATATAAGCGTCGAGCAGGAGCGTAGAAAGAATTACCGGTTTGAAAATATCATAGGCTATACGCCTAAAATGCATGAAGTTTTCAATGAGATCAAAGAGGTGGCCAAGCATGACATTCCCGTATTAATTGTGGGTGAGAACGGAACGGGAAAGGAACTTGTTGCGAATGCTATCCATCACCGAAGTGCCAGAAAAAACAATCCCTACATAAAGATTAATTGCGGCGCACTGGCAGAAGACATTGTTGAAAGCAGGCTCTTCGGTCATGAAAGAGGAGCCTTCACCGGGGCCATAGCCCGGCATAATGGCGTTTTTGAGATGGCAGATAAAGGGACGTTGCTCCTTGATGAGATAGGGGAACTTCCCCTGCCTATACAGATAAAACTCCTGAGGATTTTGGAAACCTTTGAGTTCTACAGGGTAGGCGGTACTGAAATGTTGAAAAGTGACTTCAGGTTTATCTCTGCAACGAACAAAGACATTGTCGATGCGGTGGCAAAGAAGGAATTCAGGGAAGATCTGTATTACAGGATCAATACGTTTGTTATCGAGTTGCCGCCTCTCCGAGACAGGAGGGCGGATATCCCCCTGCTGGCTGAACATTTTTTAAAGAGAAGTTGCCGGCAGATGAAGAAAAATATTGACGGTATGTCAAATAAAGTTATGACCTTCTTTATGAAGTATGAATGGCCGGGTAATGTGCGGCAACTTGCTCATGTTATTGACAGGAGCGTTGTTCACTGCAAAAAGAACAAGGTAAGTTTAGGTAATCTCCCGCCTCAAATAATAGAACGGAACAGCGAGAATAACCTTTCGCAAACCAAGACCCTCGCCGACATAGAATCCGGTCATATATTGAATATTCTCAGTGGAAACCAATGGAATATGAAACGGGCCGCCGAATCGTTAGGGATTGCTCGCGGGACTCTTTACAAAAAGATGAAGAAGTACGATATCGTCAAGCCCTCCGCTAACTGATCAAGTTTATTTCGCCTTCCTTTCTTTTCATACCTGAAAGACCCTTTTTGAAATCTTATTGAATTTCAATGATGTGTCTCTTTTGAACATCTCCTTCCAAAATTAAACGATTCATTTCATGTGGTTAGCCTTCTCATGGCCTCTTTTTGCCAATTGGTGTCCCTATTTTGAACACTTGCCTGTTGAGGCAAAAATATCAAACAATGTTAGATAGTTAACTCCCTTAGGTGTTTCTGCGGAAACAAAACTGTTCAAGATTTGAACAAATCCCCATCCATAAACAATCTATTAATGAATCCCTCGGGCACGCCTACCTGATGGGCCGCTTAAGCACTTGATGTTTAACAGTTTTTACGAACGGCACGACTCTTGATTATATAGATAGTAGAAGATAGATAAATGCAGAGTATAAGCCCGATCCCGAGGGAGGAGATTAAGATGAGAAACTTGACTTTCGAGAGAATGAAAAAATCTAAAAGCCTTTTGTGTATTTTATTAATATTCCTGTTATCACTCTTCTTGACGGCTTGCGGTGGTGGAGGCAGCGGAAGTCCTGATTCCGTAAACAAGGCAGAGGAAGCTGCCCCCGTTGCCTATAAGCTCATTGCCGCCGACCTGAACGGAGATATCTGGCAGCTCGATGAAAATGACGGTTCATCGTCCGAACTTCTCGACGTATATATGGATGACGGTGAGGGAACGAGGCATGATGTGGGTCCTGTTAGTGCAATGGTATACGATCCGGCCACAGAAAAAATTTATGCCGGAACCGATGCCGGAGCCGAATGTAAAGGGTGTATTTATGCCATCGATCCGTCATCCGGCAAGGCAACACTATTCATAGTTCCGGGAGTCAATTCCATCCCGGACATGGCGATCCGTTCAGACGGGAAAATTCTGGCAAGCTTCGAAGACTTTGATAATTTCTTATATGAGTTTGATCCTTCAACGGCTGACGAGCCTAAATATATAGGCAGGCTTAATGCCGGAACGTATGGCTTGGGTTTAAGCTTCAGCGCTGATGACACATTGCTGCTGGGACAGGGGCTCGGCTTAGGAATAGTCAACCAGGACAACGGGGCGTTAGCGTCTAAAGGTCCGTTGTCTTTCCGCAACGTACCAGCCTTCGAAAAGATAAACCGTGATTTTTATCCCAATTATGACAACCATATCATTTCAGAGGCTATTCGCCTGGAAGATGACCAAACGTTCTCAATCGTAAATGACGTTAACAGCTATTACGGACAATATTTTCGTTACCTTGTTACTGTCGATCCGGAAACAGTGGAGTTGACATTAGTGTCGGAAATCGATCCAACCTTTGACGGAATCGCTTTCCTCCCGGATAATGTTATCTCTACGAGCCTGGAGGAGGCATCACCCCCAAGCAACGTTGTTGCATCCTCAGGACCCTCATGTGTGAGTTTAATGTGGGACAAGGTCTTTTCAGCAACATACAACATTTACAGGTCTTCATCTCCCGGCGTGAGCCCATCAAAACACGAAAAAAAGATTACCGGGTTAACTAACACTTTCTATGATATTCAAGGTTCAGAAGGAGAGAGCTTATATGCCGTTATGACGATAGTTAAGAACGGCGTCGAAGGTCCACCTTCCGATGAAGTTTCCGCCCTTGTCGGCGGCAGCCGTGGTTACCAGAAAATAGCTTTTGCCCCCGTTACTGAACCACTGGCCAACAGAGTGCTGCTGGATGACGATGCAAGGTCTGATGCACTCCCTATCGGTTTCAGCTTCAACTTTTTCGACAGAACCTACACCGAATTCGTCATCCTTTCCAATGGTTTTATCTCATTCGATACCACTATCACCGACATGTCGGCAAGAAGGGACAGCTACTATGCCCATGATCTCCAGGTAAATGATGAGTGGAACAATATCATCGCTCTTGCCTGGGCGGACCTCTCCCCAAATGTAGAGCTCGGCGGAACCATTTCCTACGAGACGCTCGGAACGGCGCCCAACCGTCGGCTGGTCGTCAGCTTCGAAGATGTGACGTACTATGGCGGTTCAAACATGGCGAATGTTACCACCCAGTCCATCCTGTACGAGGGTTCCAATCTTGTTGAAATCCACACAACCTACCAGGATCGTTTGCAGGATACGGATGGAGAGTTTCAGCCTGGAGAAGACAATATAACTCAAGGTGTTGAGAATGCCGACGGTAATGAGGCCTATTTTGTACCGGGGCGTGTTCAAAGTGATTATGAACTGAATAATGACGCTGTACGATTCTATACGAATTTGTAGCAAGAGATTCACAGTCAAGGAGGTGCATGGGCAAATTTTTTATGGAACTGCTTTTATAGTGAAACGTGATAAATAACCTTTAAACCAGTGGAGGAAAAAATGAAAACAACGAGAAGCATGTCTTGGATTTTATTAACACTCTTGGTAACAATTTTCTTAGCCGCTTGCGGTAGCGGAGGAAGCGGAACCCTGGAGACCGCAGGAGATGTTGGCCCGACCGCTGAGGAGCCAGCCCCCATTTCCTACAAGCTCATTGTCGCCGACCTGAACGGAGATATCTGGCAACTCGATGAAAATGACGGCTCATCGACGGAACTCCTCGACGTCTACATAGAGGACGGCTTAGGGAATAAAAGCGATATAGGAGAGGTAAGTTCCATGGTTTACGATGAGGCAACCGGGAAAATTTATGCCGGAACCGGCGAAGCTGCCGAATGCAATGGATGCATATACGCAATCGATCCTTCAACGGGTGAAGCGACACTTTTTATGGACCCGGAAATAAATGCAATCCCGGCCATGGCAATTCGTTCTGATGGGAAAATCCTGGCGAGTTTTGAAGATTCTGATAATATCTTATATGAGTTTGATCCTTCAATTGGTAGTGAACCAAAGCTTGTAGGCAGGCTTAATGCCGGACTGCATGGGGTCGGGCTAAGCTTCCTGAAAGACGGCACGCTCTTGATGGGAGAAGGGGCCGCCCTGGGGATCGTCAACCAGTCTAACGGGGAGATCACTTCAAGGGCGACGTCCGTTCGGAGTGCTGCCGCTTTCGAGGTGATAAACCCCAACTTTTATTCCAATAATGCAAATCACATTATCTCCCAAGCGACATTTTCAAAGGATGGAAAGACATTTGCAGTCATTAATGATACCAACACATATACTGGTTATGGTGAAGTTTATCGCTATCTTGTCGCCGTTGATGAAGCTGTAGCAGAGATAAGCCTGGTATCTGAAGTTAGGCCTTATTTCGACGGTTTAGCATCTGCTCCGGTCAGCATGTTTGCAAAAAATGGTAATCTGTTGCCTCCAGCCAGTGTCTCCATATCATCGGGGCCTGCTTCTGTTGGCGTGTCATGGGATAAGGTTTTTTCCGGCACCTACAACATCTATTGGTCAGCATCTTCCGGTGTTAATCTAACAAACTATGATGGAATGATTTCAGGTGTGACGGATGATAAATACAATATCCAGGGTACGGAGGGAAGCCTTTTTTATGTGGTTGTGACCATGGCAAAAAATGGCGTTGAAAGCGAACCTTCCGATGAAGTTTCAGCCGTGGCCGACAGCAGCCGTGGTTATCAAACTATCGCTTTTGCTCGGGAGAGCAAGCTGCTGGAAACCAGGGTTTACCTGGCCGATGACGGCAAGTCGGCTGTACTTCCCATAGGCTTCGATTTCACCTTTTTTGGCAATACCTACTCGGAATTTGTGATACTTTCTAACGGCCTCATTTCATTCGATACAACGGTATCCAATATGGGTGACAGTTACTTAGCACAAAGTATCCCTGTGAATGACGATTGGAACAACATTATAGCCCTGGCTTGGGTAGATATTAGTCCTCAGATCACTAGCAATGGAGGAAGCATAACCTATGAAACGTTGGGTAGGGTCCCAAACCGGCGCCTTGTTGTTGATTTTAAAAATGTAACCTACTATGCTGGTTCTAGGCTGCCAAATCTCTCTACGCAGGCGATCCTCTACGAGGGAACCAACATCGTAGAAATTCACACGAGCTATCAGGATTCTTGTCAGGATTCCGACGGGGATTTTGATTCCGCATATACCTTTATCACCCAAGGCGTTGAAAACGCTGATGGGACAGAAGCTTACTATGTGCCGGGGCGTGTTCAAAGTGATTATAGCCTGTTAGAAGACGCTGTACGGTTTTATACTAACCCTTAGCGAAAAGAGTTAACTATATTGCCTATACGGATATTTAAAGTTCCAATTTTCTCCCCGCTGTCAATACAATCCAGGGCTTGCGCATTGCGCAAGCCCATATTTTTTTATTCTCTAAGCCCCAGTAGCATAGAAAATCCGAAGGATTAATTTATTGTGGGCACAAAAAATCTGCCCTGCCTCCCCACCACCACCAAACCTCCATCTCTTCAGCATACAAATACTTTTCACACTTGCAACAGATTGTAGTGCAACAATCTGTTGCATTTTTGCATCTGCGGCTCAAAGCAGACGGACAACTCCACAAATAACATGTGCTATCTTATTGATTTTTAAGCATTAATTAAATGAGGTAAAAGGCGGTTTTTGGCACGAATATCGCTATAATCTATAGATGGAAAAATATGCCAGGGGAGAACAATGCTATGAGAGAGAGAAAAAACAAAGCAATCAGGGGAGTTAAGAGGCCTTTGGAGTCATCGGGGAAATGCCCTTTTATCAAAGACTCATTCCGCGAATGCTACTGCACCGACATGAACAGCCTGAAAGCGGACGAGGCGATCTACTACTGCGGCGGGCATTATGAAGAATGCGCCATCTACCTCGAAAAAACGAGCGCTTTCATGGCATCGGGAAAAACCTACAAACATAATACCATCGGCTAAAGATATGCGACTTTTCAAACATATACTTTTCGTCATCCTGCTGCTTGCTTCCACCATGGCAGCAAGCACAGTTTCGGCCTTCCCCACCGACGACAGCGACTGGATACCGATCTACTACGGCGGCGCCTACATGGGCGACCCCGACAGTGATGCAAACCCGAGCGGGGTCAACTTCATCGGCGACGACACCTATCCCGCCGCCTATACCTACAACGATGGCACCTATGTCTATTACCGGATGCGCCTCGACGACACCCCGGAAGCACCGGGGGGAGACCTGAAGGCCTTCGGCTGGGGGCTGTTGATTAACACCGACGACGACGCCGGCACCTTCGAGTATATGGTCATGATCGACGGTATCGGCGACGAATACCTCAGAATCGGCCAGAACACGAACCAGTCCACCTATGACGACCCATCAGACCATACGGAGATCGATCTCTATCTGGAGCCCTTGGTGGAAGGGACCAACTACCAGGTATCTCTGGCAAATGACGGCTCTAACTTTAACGGTGATGACGATTATTTTCTCGATTACCGTTTTCCCTTCGATCAATTCCTCGCCTTTACAGGCCTTACGGAAACGTCGATCATCAGTTACTTTCTCGGCACCTCTGTCAATACCTCATCAATGACGAAGGACCTTGGGGCCGATCTGCTTTCCGACGGCTTGTCCGACCCCGTTGTTCCCACCGGGCAGCGGCCAACGACAGGAGAAGTCCGCTTCGTTTATTCCAACATAAGCAGCGCCAACTGGGGCGATGACGTAACGGAGGCCTACCCCGAAGAGTCGCTCTACATCCGGGTGGAAGACGGCGACCAGAACAACATCAACAGCGAGATCCAGCAGATTACCGTCACCGTGACGACACAGGCCGGAGACAGCGAAACGGTGACGCTCACCGAAACGGGACCTGCCACGGGGATTTTCGTTGGTTCCATCCTCACATCCACGACCACGCTCTCCACGGAAGACGGCACACTCCAGGTATCGCCCGTCGAGACGGCCACCGTCACCTACATCGATGGGGCGGATGCCGACTTCAACGAAAACCAGTCGAGAACAGACAACGTTCTCATCAAACCGAGCACCGATCTTTCGCTCACGAAGACGATCAGCGATGCCACCCCCTATGCAAACTATACGATCATCTACTCACTCAAGGTGACAAACAACGGGCCGAGCTATTCTTCGGGCGCCCAGGTCTACGACCTTCTCCCCACAGGGACTACCTACGTTTCCGACGACAGCAGCGGCCAGTACAACGAAACGACAGGCATCTGGTACGTACCGGTCCTCTTTGCCAATACGAGCACGACCCTGAATATTACCGCCACAGTAGTTGGAACGCCAACAACGGCAACGAACTTCGCCAATATCACGTCGGCGTCGCAGCCGGACTCGAACAGCGCCAACGATAGGGCCGAAGTCACCTTTTCCGTGGGCGGCACCGATCTCGACCTTACAAAGGCGGTAGTGGGAGACGACACCCCGTCGGAGGGGGGATCGGTTACCTTCCTGCTCACGCTCACAAATAACGGCGACAATACGGCAACAGGCGTGGAAGTAACGGATCACCTCCCCGCCTTCCTTACCTACTCCACCCACACAGCGAGTCTGGGAACCACCTACAACAGCGGAACAGGCGTCTGGGACGTGGGGAGCGTCGCCTACCCCGGCAACGCCACACTCACACTGATCGCCACGGTAGACAGCGGTGCCAGCGGGCAGACAATCATCAACTTCGCCAATATCTCCTCTGCCGTGCAGGCCGACCCCGACAGTGCTAATAATACGAGCAGCGATTCCATCTATGTGGGGGGAACGGACGTCTCTCTCACCAAGGTCGTGAGCGACCCTGCGGGAGACCCGAACGAGGGGGATACGGTCACCTACACCATCACCGTTTCAAACAGCGCCGACTCGACCGCCACCAACATCGAAATCAACGACGCCCTCCCCTCGGGCGCCACCTATGCCTCCTACAGCACCACCCTCGGCGCCTTCAACAACTCGAGCGGAATCTGGCGGATTACCTCGCTTGCGACCAGCGGTTCGGCGGAACTGACCCTCCGTGCAACCGTCGATTCCGGGACTAGCGGTTCCACGATCACCAATACGGCAACCAAAGTCTCCATGGATCAGGTCGATACAGACGGCAGCAACGACAGCGACTCTGTTTCTTTCACCGTCCAGGCAGCCGACATCAGTATTGACAAAACGGTGGACGACCCTTCCGCCAACCCGGGAGACCCCATCTACTACACCATAACAGCGGAAAACAACGGGCCGAGTGAAGCGACAAGCGTTGTTGTTACCGATCAACTTCCGGCAGGCATAAAATTCTCCCGCTATTCAACCACATCGTCGGGGGGGACTTATGACAGCAGCAGCGGTTTCTGGAACGTCAGTTCCATCCCGAACGGGTCGTCAGCCACCCTCACCATTTTTGCAAACGTCACCACCAACCTGACCACATCGACCACCTTTTACAACACCGCTGTCTTCACGAGTGCCGACCAGAGCGATCCCGTCACTATGAACAATTCCGGCCTCGCCACCGTAGTGGCGCTTTCTGCCGATCTCTCAGTCACAAAGACCGTCGATAACGCCTCACCCGGCGTAGGCGACACTATTACCTACCGGGTCACCATCGTCAATAACGGCCCCAGCGACGTGACCAACCTGATCGCAAACGATATCATGCCTGCCGGCGTAAGCTACGCCGGCAATACGCCGAGCCAGGGGTCCTACAGCACAGGCGGCAAATCGGAAGGCGAATGGGACGTTGGGACCATACTCGCCAACTATTCCGCCTACATTACCTTTACCGCTGATGTCGATACCGGCACGTCGGGGCAGACGATTACCAACACCGCCTCCATACAGGAGGCAGACCAGGGAGACCATGACAATTCCAACAACACGGGCAGCGTCGATATCGTCGTTGGGAGCACCGATCTTTCGGTGAGCAAGTTCGTCAACTTTACAACGGCAACCCTGAACGACAGCCTCGTTTATACGATCAACGTGACAAACAACGGGTCCAACAGCGCCACAAATATCAAGATTGAAGATATTCTCCCCTCAGGCGTCACCTTCGTCAATGCCAGCACAACGCAGGGAACCTTCAATAACACGAGCAGCTTCTGGTATGCCGGAACATTAGCAGGTTCGGGAACAGCCTCCCTCACGTTGAACGCTACCGTAGACAACAACAGTTGTGGTTGGACCCTTACCAACACGGCGAGTCTCTATTCGGTAGATGTTGATGATCCGGACAGTTCCAACGATTCGGGAAGCGTCTCCACAGCGATCAAATGCGCCGATCTCCAGGTGGTGAAGATCGCAGACGACGCCACACCCGACGAGGGACAAAACATTGTCTATACCATCTCCGTAACAAACAACGGGCCCTATGACACGACGGGCATGGAACTCAGAGACATTATCGATCCGAACCTCACTTTCGTCTCATACTCATCAACACAGGGGAGCCTCACCTTCAGCAACTCCACAGGAATATGGAATGCAGGTTCCCTTGCCAAGCTCGCTTCGGCAAACCTTTATATCACCGCCACAGTGGCCACAGGGACGGGAGGAACGAACATTGCGAACACGGCCACCATCTCGGCAAGCGACTTGAACGACCCCACAGCGGGCAACGACAGTTCCACCATTACCATCACGCCAAACGAAATCCCCATCATCGCCATGACCAAGCTGACGCAGGGCTTCGTCGATCCTTTCGGAGGCGCCTACTCCATACCGGGCGCAAGTTACGAATACTTATTGACGGTAAGCAATACGGGCGGGGGAACGGCGGCTAACCTGGTTATTACAGACCCCATCCCTGACAATACCGTGTTCTTTGTAAATGACCTCGGCGGAGCGGGTTCCGGGCCTGTCGTCTTTACCGACGGCGGGACGACAAGCGGCCTCAACTACACCTTCAGCAGTTATACAAGCACCACCGACAGCATCGAGTTCAGGGACGGCGGCGGCAGCCCCATCACTCCCGTACCTGATGTCGACGGTTATGACAGTGCGGTACGTGAAATTGTAATAGACATGATCGGCACCATGAACGGATACGGAGGAACGCCTCCACCGCCCACCTTCGATATCAAGTTCAAGGTTCGGATTGAATAAATTAACAACAAATTTAAGGGAGATTTGTGATGAATATAGAAAGAAAAGAAGATAGGAGGAGGATTCAACTCGCAAGAGTTATGCACCGGGCGCAAGACGGAACGGATCTTCCCCGATCGCAAGACGGAACGGATCTTCCCCGATCGCAAGACGGAACGGATCTTCCCCGATCGCGAGACGGAACGGATCTTCCCCGATCGCGAGACGGAACGAATCTTCCCCGATCGCGAGACGGGACGGATCTTCCCCGATCGCGAGACGGGACGGA
>CBDVDA010000034.1:0-26757 GCA_965372635.1 uncultured bacterium
ATAAGAACTACGATGGATTTCAAGCAAATGCGCATTGGGGAACTAAACGGAGAAGACCCCAAAAAGAAAGAAGAGAAAAATGAAAAAAGAATCATTGTCCTTTCAGACTTGCTTAATAAGATTCGTATAGCCCTTACTCCCTCTATGATATCAAGAACACCTCATGCAAGAGCTAAATTTTCTAAATATTTAGAAATTTCAGGGATTGATTCCTTGCTTAAGATAGTAGAAGTCAGTTTTAGAGATTTAAATGCTGCTTTCTCAAATTATCTGGAGGTGAAAAGACAAAAAAAATCTCAAAAGGTTACAATATATGGTTTTATTCTTGGTGCATTTGTGGCCCTTTTAACTCTCATCCAAGTAGTTAGAAATTGGCAAAGTAATATTGATGTTTTAAAATAGCGACACAAAAACCCGTTGTCAACGTCTAGAGGGTGCAATACAAAATTTCATGACAATTACACCGGTGAGAATATGACCCGCGCCGAATATGTCAAAAAAATCGAGCAGAGTAATTACCCAAACTACCATGTTGCTCCGGCAGGTCAACCACGATGTCCTGCGGATGTTTGCTCTTCCTTTTTTGGGCATTAAAAAAACGTATCCTATTATTCTCTCTACCTCTTCATCTAACCTTCCCGCCCACCTCCTTTTATCCCAACTCTCCTTTCCGGGATAAACAAAACGAAAAAGTATATATACGAATTGCGTCTGTAATCTCCTGATGAGAAAAAGAGGTCAGGACACAGGCGTATTCAATTATATGTTCATTGCAATCATTGCCATGCTGATATTGTTTGCAGGGCACAAGGCGATAAGTAGCATCTCGGACGCCGCTTGCAGGTCAGGGAGCGTGTCTTTTGGGATTGACGTGGAGTCTATCGGGGAGGGCTTGCCCTACGGCAAAATCAATCTTAAGGAGCTAATAGTACCGTGCAAGGCAGAGAAAGTCTATTTTATAGACACCACAAAACAGGCAGACAGCAGTCTGCTTAAAAGCGCTCCGCTCATACGCGACAGCATCGAGGACGACACCGGCGAGAACGTTTTTTTGACAAATAAGGCTGACCTTGAAGGGACGTTTACGACTGGAACAATCGAGATTGGCTATCCTCATTATCTCTGCATGAAGCCAAGAAATGGCAGGGTGTCGCTCTTTGTCAAAAGCCTGGGGAACAGGTCGCTTCTCACTCAGGGGTGCAACGTGGCCGACTGCACAGAGATACCCGTCTCACCGTCCAACATCGATGCAAGGAACATCATCGATGATTTCGTAGGTTTCGGATATTCAGGCGAGTGCGAGGACTGCCCGGCGGACACCGGGACTGAGTACCGCAATTACATTGATAGCAAGGATGACGTTGAGATTTTCAGGCGTTTCACTTACTGCGCGGAGTCCGGCTTTACAAAGGTTGAGATAATCATCCGCTCAGACAGGAAACTTGAGAACTTCTACCTCTATGAGCAGATACCAAAGGAGTGCGTCAGTTCTCTTAAGACATACCTTGAAAGCGTCGAGGGGGACGTGACTATCAAGGACGATCCTCTCATGATGTGGCACTTTGACAAGATAAAGGAAGAGGAGAAGGTCTCCTACACCCTCAAAAAAGAATTGAGTGAGAATTGCAAGAAACTCATAGAGGGGCTCGGTATTGAGCGAATACAAGAGGGCGAAAGGCAAGCAAGAACATGTCAGGGCACTGACACAAGCTGCGGCACCTACCCGGACTGTGAGAATTGCAACGAAAAAGACGGCTACACAGGAAACTCTTACTGCTCATCTGACAATGTCATCCGAAACTACAACGACTACTCATGCAAAAGCAACAGGTGCACATCATCGACAACATCAAAAACAATCAAGTCCTGCACCAGTGGACAGACATGCCAGAACGGGAACTGTGCGGACACAACACAACCAGCGATAACAGAAGAGACTGCGCCACCTGACGAACCAATCACTCTCGAACCTGACGAACCAATCACTCCCGAACCTGACGCATTAATTCCGGAACCTGTAGAACCAGCAGCGCCGACGTGCAGTGATGAGTGCTCAACACCCGGACAGAAGCAGTGCAGCGGAGATTTTTCCCAAACATGTGCGGACTTCAATGACGACGGCTGTCTTGAATGGAACACAGGCACCAACTGCCAGTACGGATGCTCAAATGGTGGGTGCGACTCATGTACCCCAGCATCATGGGCACCCGCCCCAAACACCATCTGCTCAGGCGAGTCGTTCACGCAAACAAGTGACTGCCAAACGACAAGACAATCAACGGGGACGAAATCATGCAGTGCAAGCTTGTCTTTGAGCTTTTCAGGCGTAAGCTATCAATACTCCGGCGGTCAGCACTACTATTATCACACAAGAACATTCTCTGAGAGCAACGGCGTCGGGGTGACGTTGACAAGCGCGAAGATGTGTTTTCAATCCACTGGCGGGTGCAATTCTGCCACTGTTAATTATAGGGTTGAGGGAAACGACCAATTAGTCCTTAGTAACAAGAATTTCAACACTCCTTCCTCGTCAGACATCTTCACTTTATCTTATTCCGGTACTGATGATAACGGCAATCCTATAACTGTAAGCCAGTCTATGAGTGTTTCAGGCTCTTCTCATAGCCCTTAATGCAACTTGTCTACATTGGCTGTTTTTTTCAAATCATCTGGCGGATCTTCAAAGAACGCTTCGACCGCTGTATCAGCCATTGCCCGCAGTATAGACTTGAAAATATCGTCTTTGTGAATCGCAGAGATGAGAGCCGTCTTGGCTAAAGCTTTCTTTAGCGCCTTTTCTATCATTTCTTCGCGCTTTTTTATCGGCATGTCTTTTAGCGAGTCGGAGGTTGCAGCTTCCAGCATTTCGCCAATTGCTTTTTCCACTGCCAAAGCCATATCTTTTTCCGCACCGCTCTTTGCTTTGGACGTGACGGTCTTGCTGATACCGGCAGCAGCTTTTTTCAAAGCTTTGTCAATGGCTTCTTTTCTCTTTTGCGGCGGCGCGTTTTTTACTGCCTCGGAATGTATTGTGCCCATGAACTCCCTGTATGTCTTTTGCAGCGGTCCCGGCTCTATGTCTCTATTGATAATTTCTTTCAGTTCATCGCCAAGTCTGTTGGTGCCTGAACTGAGAAATCCAATGATGTTGTCAATGTTTACCACCAATAAAGCAAGAACACAGATGAGTATCGCATTGTTTGCAGCGTCTTTCACAAGCCTAAACCTGCCTACAGATAAAATGACATGAGACGAAAGATAATCGGCATGATGGGATACAGCATCATGAGGGCAAAGAGGTAAAAGGCAGTTGAAAAAAGCGTGACTTTCATCTTCCCTTTCTCATTTATGACAAATATTTTCAGCGCATCAATAACTATCCCTGTTGCCAGTAAAGCCGACGTGAACATTGCGGGCAGTAAAGCGATAATCCACATCATCTTTCTTTCTTCGGCTACACTCATCTTCGCAATCCCATCCTTTGTTGCATTCAGTGCAGTGGCAAAGCTTCCCGCGTACTGGTATGGATGGTCTGCAACAACGGCAAGGTAAACAACGTACCCAAAAGCAGCGAGGACAACAAATTTCCTGATTTTCTTAACTGCGTGATAACTGATAAAATCCATAGAACGCCCTCCTTTCTCCAAAGATTAAATGAATTCGTTTAGAAATCCCCGCCGGGGCCGCCACCGCTTGTGTTATTGTCAAACGTTGGGCTTGCAGGACTTGAAGAGCCATCAGAACTGCATCCAACAGCGACCCCCAAAGAAAAAACAATCACCGCAATCAACAAGAACCTTATAACCTTCATAATATTTCCTCCTTTTAAATGTTTTATCATCCGTACAATTTTTTCAGCGCCCTTTCCAGGTCGAGTTCAAAGACGTGCGCATAGACCTCTGTAACTTCTACGCTTGAGTGACCCAACTGCTTTTGAAGCATCCTGATATTGTGGCTGCTGGCTTTATAAAAAAAACTCCCATAAGTGTGTCTCAGGTGATGAATGGAGTGCCCTTCGATGCCTGCGCGTTTTGCGTTTCGCTCAAATACTTTCTGGATGCCCCTCGTTGTCATGTGTCCCTTTGAATTGCTGGAGTAAATCAAAGGATCATCCGCGCCGCACGGCTCACCCACGTTTCTTTTCCACTCAATGTATTCAAGCAGTATCTCCTTGAATTCAAGGCTGAACTTGACAAGGCGAGCTTTGCCGCCTTTTCCTCGCCTCACAAAAAGAGCCTGCCTCTTGCTGTCAAAAATGATGATGTCGCAGTGCTTGAGGTCTGCCATCTCCTGCACCCTAAGACCTGTGAAAAGCCCAAGGTTGACGGCAAACCAGTCCCGAACAGCAGTCTTCTTCCCATTCTTTAAAGCCTCATCTTTTCTTTGCTCTACCACCTCCTTTAATCTCTTTACTTCTACCTTTGTGAGGAATTTCCCCTCATCCAGGAACCATACGAGCTTGTGCATTTTTTTAAAGACATACCAACCTCCAATAAAAGGTTCACACTTCTGGAGAAATGCGAACCTTTCAGGGATGGCCGGTTTTGGTTATTTCGTTGTTCTTTCGGGGTTTTTCAGAGATTAATAAAGGTTGCGATGGTGGGGTGGGAATTGTTCTTTGAAATAAAGATTTGCAGATTGCTTTTGGTAGAAAATGTAGTGTTGGAAGGGATTTAAAGAGGAGAAAGGACTTCTCCCAAAAAGAAAAAAGGTTCGCATTTCTCCAGAAATACGAACCTTTTTCAATATTATGATACGTGTGTTAAGTTGTCAAGAAAAAGTGAGTTTAACTAACTGCCTGCGGAGATGTCGTCCGCAGCACTATTCCCAGATTTCAAAGTAGAGCATGGCATGGTCTGAGTATTGGGAGAACCAGTCGCTCCACTCGTTTTGCGCCAGTTTGGGCCAGCCAAGGATTGTAACATTGAAAGCCCCGTTTCCCTGACTGTTGATTTTCATGTGTTCTGAGGCAACCACATGGTCGAGGTTAGATGGTTTATAACCGCTGCTTCCGTTGTACCATGTTACTTCTTTGTCAACAGCATAGATGGAAGTTGTTTCCTTGCTAAGAAGAAGCATGTCTCTTCTTTTTGCCCAGGATGCTATTCTGCTTATCTCTTCTTCTGCGCTTAAATCCATCTTTTTTGAGTAGGGCACGGGGTCGTCTATTCCCATTGTATTGAGGTCGCCAAGAAAGATAAAATTGGCATTGCCGCCGGAGGCTTTATCAAGCGCTTTTTTCAGTTTGAAAGCGTGCTCCAAGGCAGCGTCGCGGAGTCCAAAGTCTTCGGTCCCGCTGCCGCTTTTCACGTGGAGAAATAACAAGGAGTAGTTGACGTTGCTGACACGTATTGTTAAAAGCAATCCTGGCCGCTGATATTCCCTGCCTGTTTTGAACTCCAGCCTTTGCGTTGAGAACGTTTGAAGTTTTCTGTGAACTCCTATGAATATTTCCTGGCTTTGCTTGCCCTCTGTCAGGTGAAACCGATGGTCAGGGAATTTATTCATGAATTCCTGAAAGACATCTTTCCCCTCAACTTCATACAGGGCAAAAATATCAGGAACAGATGACGGGCCGCCATTGCTCCCGGAAATAAAATCGGCAACCCTTTTTACACGATTAGAATCATCTGTTGATGAATTTCTAAAATGCTCAACATTCCACGAAGCTACTGAAAAAACCTTTGGCATGACACCCCCCTAATGATTGTTAGAAATTGTAATTAGTTCACTGCATCTTTTAGAGTTTTCCCCGGCTTAAACTTTGCTCCTTTGCTTGCGGGTATCTGCATCGTTGCTCCTGTCGCCGGATTCCTGCCTGTCCTGGCCGCTCTCTGGGATACGGAGAATGAGCCAAAGCCCGTCAAGGTTACACTATCACCTTTGGACAATGCACCTGACACGCTTGATGTAAAAGCCTTGAGCGCTTCGCCTGCTTCCTTCTTTGAAATCCCTGCATCTGCTGCAATCTTTTCTACGAGTTCATCCTTTGTCACGTTCTGCCTCCTTATTAATGTTAAAAGTTTTGTTGAGCTATATAGCTCTTATTTTTGAGCTAACATTAATATCACATCATAATCAAAATATAAATAAAATTCTTTAAAGGCGACATATATTGCTAAATGTGCGACACATATTGCTATTTCGGTTTTTTTGCTTGACAAGGCAAGGTATAAGATATAAAGATGCATAATACGTCCAATTTAAATAGTCAGTAATTGACAAACCACTAACCTTTCATCCGTTATTTAAGGGGGGACAATGGAGGAGTGGAGTAAAAGTATAAAGCCCGTTTTCGGTATTAACTCCGATGCGGGCTTTTGTGCTTTCAAGGGAGTAATGAACATGAAATCGTTTAATTAAAGGGAGGTGCTATGAAAACATTATTCAGAGCGTTGCTTATCACTTTGGTTTTATCGATATTCCCCATCAATGTATCAGCAACCGTACCAATGCTCATAAATTATCAGGGACAAATAACTAATGCACAACAAGGCCCCTTGAACGGCTCTTTTGACATGGTGTTCAGAATATACAGTTCTGACACTACCCCCACACCACTTTGGACAGAAACACACAATGCCGTATCTATTGACCAAGGAGTTTTTAACGTTTTCATCGGAAGTTTCACTTCTTTGGATGGTCTTTTTACAGCCGGACAGGACCGATGGCTGGAAGTCCAGATTGACACAGACCCTCCCATGACTCCCAGATATCGAATAGTAAGCGGAGCATACAGCATTCATTCAGACACAGCGGATAGTGTCCCGTGGTCTGGAATTACAGGTATTCCCGCAAATATGGGAATACCTGCCGGGGCAATAATAATGTGGTCTGGAGACATTGTGGATATACCTCAAGGCTGGCAGTTATGTGATGGAACCAATGGAACACCTAATTTAACAGACAGGTTTATTTTAAGTGTTGGGCCTAATGAAGAGACTGGGGCAACTGGTGGACAAGATAGTCATCAACATAGTGTTCCATCAGGTGCTGTTGAAAATCATTATCACCTTTCTGCAACAGGGGTTTCTAATAGTCATTTTGTGAGGTCAAAACCGTGGGGTAGTGAATATGTCGGTAGCAGTTCGGAAGTTTTTATTTGGTTTGATGGTACCTATGATAATGGAGGAGGCAATTATTATGCATATAAAACTTCTCCCGCAAAAAGTTCTGGTGAAAATAGCAATACTGCATCTTCGTCATATGTGCCTAAACACTATAAACTTGCTTTTATTATGAAACTTTAGGAAAGAGCATATGCAACTTTCATCTCTGAAAACACATTCATGGTTTCTCAAGCTCTCCCTGAAAACATTAAATTTAATGGAAAATAGAAGCAAGAAATAAATATGCCATGAAAACTATTATTTGCCTGACATTTTTTTTCGCTTTGTTATTAATGACATTCCATCAGTTACACGCTTCAATGTCAAACACAAATCACATAATTCCGTTAAGTGCGTTGACCGAAGGGGGAGGCGTTTCGTCTTCGCCAAATTATTACATGTCTGCTGCTGTTATTGGGCAGTCAATAACTGGCAGTGCATCCTCCAACAATTTTAATATGAGAGCAGGATTATTAAATGAAGATGAAAGGAAAAGAGAGGAAAAGAGAGGCTGCTTTATAGCCACAGCAGCATATGGGTCTTACCTAGACTCAAACGTGAAGATTTTACAAGACTTTCGAGATGTCTACCTACTTACTAACACCCCTGGCAAGATGTTCGTTGCGTTGTACGAGAAATATTCACCACCGTTAGCAACCATTATTACAGATAACAAATACCTCAAGATCGCCACCAGAATCGCTTTAACGCCTATTTTATATAGCATAAAGTATCCGCTTCTATCGATGCCTATTTTCTTTCTGCTTTTAATCAGCATAGGATATAAGCTGCGTAAAAAATTCATCTCTTTTAATGCATGGTATTGGTGAAAAAATACGGAAAAGGAATTTGATTTAATGAGAGGGAATGGAGCAAAAATATGAAGCCCGTTTTCGGTATCAAGCCGAAGCGGGCTTTCCTCCTTTTTTATTTCACAAGGTAGGGTCAAGATGAAGTCCTCAAACTTTGAACTAAGGTATTTCCGCAACCAATTCAAACTCAAAAGGTTGTATTGCGTTCATGCTATCAGGACATTCTGACCACTCCATTGGACTGTGCTAAAATTGTGCTAGAATCTGTCGGAATGTACAGAATAGAATGGAAAATACAGAATCAATAGAAACTAAATAACGTCTTGATATTAAAGCTAAAAGGGGAAACCAGACGTAATATCAAGCCCTTGCAAATTTTGCCTTTATGGCTCTCATAACCCGAAGGTCACAGGTTCAAATCCTGTCCCCGCTACCAATAAAATCAAGGGTTTAGCTAATTGTGGCTAAGCCCTTTTTTATTGGATTGCCTTCGTCCATCCCTCGCTTTTCATAGATTCTCAATACCCCCCATCAAACTCTCGGTGTAATGGTGCGCATACCGCCCAATTATCTTAAGCTTTCATCGCTTATAAATTTTTCTACGCTTACATTGGCACACTATTAGCAATTACACTACACCGTTTTTCCTGATATTCTCTTTGAGCTAAAGTTCCTTTCAAAAAAGCAGATTGGGAATTATTTTTAAATAATTAGTGAAAGAGCAATATCTGTCGTAAAAAGAGCAATATCTGTCGTTGGCGTTTTTTGTTGCTGAAAATTTAGGCTGTTAATTTCAGGGGGCGCAATATATGTCGTATCGATTCATATTTGAGGGTCATTTTGTTGAATGGGGTAGTGAGTGGGTACCCGTCAAATGGAGCAGCTGACTGCGCGAAATAACGATATCCTGCTGTTTTCAGATTGCAAAGATATGAGAACTCAGGTTGTTGGGTGTATGGGAAGGGAATGCTTCTTTCATGTTCCTTTATCTATTTATGCGATTATCGACGAGCCCTTTGTTGATGCGTCTATGGCCATATTGGATGATGGCTTTATGGGAGGGAGAGGGTTGGAGGTTCTGAAACGTCTCAAGTCTGTTAACCCCTCCATGCCGGTTGTATATCTGGCGCGCGAAGGTTCGGAAGAACTCTGCCTTCAGGTGTTCAGACTCGGCGCAAGAGACTATTTCTCGATTCCTTTCGAGATGAGAGATGTAACTAAGAGTCTTCTCGATATTATTGATGCTGTTCACAAAAAAAGGCGTTCAGGTCCTCTTCCCTCGCTGGAGACCGGGGAGTTCATCGAGGAGACCTGACGGACTGATTTTAATATGGTTGAAAAAGTCCGTTGTTTCATAGATCAGAATTTTAGTAAAGAACTGTCACTCGATTTTCTGGCATCTATTGCGTCGATGAGCAAATTTTATTTATCCAGGCGTTTCAAGCAGATGAAAGGCATGACGTGCTGCCAATATATAGTCAAAGTCAGAGTACGTGAGGCGAGGCGCTTGTTAATCATTTCTCCTTATACTGTTGGCGAAATCGGTTTTGCCGTAGGGTATAAAGGATATAACCTACTTTGATCGGGTATTTAAAAAAACCGAGGGATGTTCGCCATCCACTTTCCGGAGAAAATTTAAGAAAAAAGTACAAATGACAAGATAGTCCGAAAGAAAACGCAAAATAGTGCAAGCTTTTTATTTAGGTTTTAGTGTATCCTTTACGCTGCATTAAATGATTTGCTGGTTTTTGAGGCCGAGAAAAGTGAGTTTAAGCATAAATAATGTTTAATATTGTCTTGAAAATGTTGTCTGTTAAGCGTCGAGCCGGATTGCTGTTGTGTTTTGCGATAAAGCGTGTTGCCTTTTCTTTCCTCATTATTTTTTCTACAGCCCTGTTTCTTCCCATTTCGACAGTTCATGCCCTGACCGATCATACCGTATTTGAACCTCAGAGGTTCGACAGGCTAAAAGGGAAGCCGACAGTCTATAGCGAGAGCATTCAGCTTAACGATGAGTGCCTGCCTGCGAAGACTGCCATCTTGCGTGTCTGGAGCGGAGACGGGAAAGATACACGGATGACGGCTGCGGAGGTATATATTAATGGTGTAGAGTATGTGCACGAGCACGAGTTTAAGAAGCAGACGCCCTATATAGAGAAGATTGTTCCCATTAAGGCCGTCAATACTTTATGGATGCGTTTGAAGAGCGGGAACCGGGAGAGCCCGAGCCCGCAGGAGCCTCCGACTTCGTTTTTAAAGATCGAGGTTGTTGCCCAAGGGTGTGATTTTATCCCGCCCGAGGTTTACGGCCCTGTGCCGGTAGAGGGGGCGTATGTCGATACGGGAACGCCTGAAATTTCAGCCGCTTATAAGGACGATGCCGAGGGCTCGGGGGTTGACCTTTCGGCAGTACGTATTTTACTGGATGGTAGTGATGTGACGCCCGGTGCCTCTGTTGCCGGATCGAAAGTCAGTTTCAAGCCCTCTGTCAAAATCCCGGAAGGGAACCATACTGTCAATGTTGCCGTTGCGGACTTTGGTAAAAACGAGGCAAGCCTGTCATGGAACTTTGTGTCCGATACGATCGCGCCTGTCGTGACGGTTACCTCCCATGTTAACGACGTTTACCTGAACACGCCTACTATCGCCGTAAGCGGCACACTGGAGGAGGCTAACCCTTACTCTGTAAAAGTGAATGGTCTCGATGCAGTAATCGGCAACGGGACGTTCAGCGTTGCAGCGCTCAATCTTACGGAGGGAGCGAATACGATTACCGTCACGGCAGTCGACAAGGCGGGTAACGTAGGAACCACGTCGATCAATATCAACCTCGACACGGTAGCGCCTGTTGTGGCGGTGACGTCGCAGTCCGACGGTGTCTATCTCAATACACCGAATGTTTCCGTGAGCGGAACGCTGAACGAACTGAACCCTGCCTCCGTGAAGGTGAACGGCTACGCTGCGGTAATAAGCGACGGCGGGTTCACCTTGGCGGCTCTAAATCTTTCGGAAGGCGCAAACACGATCACCGTAACGGCAGTTGACAAGGCGGGGAATATAGGAACTACATCCATTAATATCAACCTGGATACGGTAGCACCGGTAGTGGGAATCACGTCACATGTTAACGATGTCTACCTGAATACACCGACGATAGCCGTGAGCGGATCGATGAATGAAATCAATCCCCAGTCGGTAGCGGTGAATGGTTTTGCCACAGAGTTCACAGAGGGGAGTTTTAACCTTGCTGCGCTTTCTCTGGCTGAAGGCGCCAACGCGATCAGCGTTACGGCAACGGACAAGGCGGGGAACGTAGGGACGACATCCATTACGATCAACCTCGATACTGTTGTCCCTGTCGTTGGGATTACCTCCCATGAAGACAACGTCTACCTGAACACGCCGACCATATCGGTAAGTGGATCGTTGGACGAGTTGAATTCCGCCTCAGTGAAGGTGAACGGTCTCGATGCTGTCATAACTAATGGCGGCTTAAGCCTTTCCGCCCTGACCCTGGCGGAGGGGGCGAATACCATCTCCGTTACGGCAACAGACAAGGCAGGTAATGTAGGCGCCACGTCCATTACGATCAATCTCGATACGGTGGCGCCGGTCGTTGGGATTACCTCTCACGTTGACGGCGTTTACCTGAACACGCCGACAATAACTATAGCCGGTTCACTGGACGAACTGAATCCCGTCTCTGTGAAGGTAAACGGTTTCGATGCCGTGATTGGCGACGGGACGTTCAACCTTGCCGCGCTTTCTTTGACGGAAGGGTCCAATACAATATCGGTCACGGCGACAGACAAGTCGGGGAATGTTGGAACCACATCAATTAATGTAAACCTCGATACTGTTGCGCCTGTTGTCGGGATTACCTCACATGTTGACGGCGTTTACCTCAATACCCCGACTATCTCTTTAGCCGGTTCACTGGACGAGTTGAATCCTGCCTCTGTGAAAGTGAACGGCCTCGATGCGGAGATCAGTAACGGAGCCTTCAGCCTTGCGGCCCTAAACCTAACCGAAGGGGTAAATACAATATCAGTCACCGCAATCGACAATGCGGGAAATGTTGGAACCGCTTCAATAGTAATCAATCTCGATACGGTGGCGCCTATCGTTGAGGTGACCTCACAGATCCATGGTGTCTACCTGAATACTCCGACGGTCGCTGTCCGTGGTTCACTGGACGAGCTGAATCCCGTATCAGTGAAGGTGAACGGCCACGATGCGGTAATAAGCGCCGGTGGATTCAGCCTGTCGGACCTATCCCTCGCGGAGGGTGCCAATACGATAACAGTTACGGCGACGGATAAGGCGGGGAATACGGGGACCAGATCCATTACTATCAATCTCGACACGGTAGCGCCGGTTGTGTCCGTTACGTCCCACGAAGATAACGTCTATCTCAATACACCGACGATCAGTGTGGGAGGTACTCTCGATGAGATCAACCCGGCATCGGTGAAAGTGAACGGTCTCGATGCCGTGATTGGCGACGGGACGTTCAGCCTTGCCGCGCTTTCTTTAGCGGAAGGTGCCAATACAATATCATTGATGGTAACGGACAAGGCGGGGAACGTGGGGACCACATCGATTACTATCAATCTCGATACTGTAGCGCCTGTGGTTGGGATTACCTCTCATGAGAATAATGTTTACCTCAACACACCTGCTATCGCCGTCAACGGATCATTGAACGAACTCAATCCCCAGTCGATCAAGGTGAACGGGTTGAGCGCGGAGTTCATAGCTGGTGCTGGCGGAAGCTTCAATATCGGAGCGCTTTCTCTGTCTGAAGGTGCGAACACGATTTCTGTCACGGTAACAGATAAAGCGGGGAACGTGGGGACCACATCGATTATTGTCAACCTCGATACGGCTGCGCCCGTTGTGGAAATCACGTCGCATATTAACGATATTTACCTCAAAACTCCGACGATAGCCGTAAGCGGATCGATGAATGAGATCAATCCCCAGTTGGTAACGGTGAATGGTTTTGCCACAGAGTTCACAGAGGGCACAGAGGGAAGTTTTAACCTTTCTGCGCTTTCGCTAAGCGAGGGGGCCAACACGGTCACCGTGACTGCGGTGGACAGGGCGGGAAATACCGGCAGCGCATCTATCATTATCAATCTCGATACTGTTGCGCCTGTTGTCGGGATTGCCTCCCATGTTGACGGCGTTTACCTCAATACCCCGACAGTTTCCGTGAGTGGAACACTGGATGAACTGAATCCTGCCTCCGTGAAGGTAAACGGTCTCGACGCGGTGATCGGTAACGGTTTATTCAACCTTTCTGCGTTTTCGCTAAGCGAGGGAGCGAATACGGTAACGGTCACTGCGACGGACAAGGCGGGGAATGTAGGTGCCGCATCCATTAATATCAACCTGGATACGGTAGCACCGGTAGTGGGGATCACGTCACATGTTAACGATGTCTACCTGAATACACCGACGATAGCCGTGAGCGGATCGATGAATGAAATCAATCCCCAGTCGGTAATGGTGAATGGTTTTGCCACAGAGTTCACAGAGGGAAGTTTTAACCTTTCTGCGCTTTCGCTAAGCGAGGGAGCCAACACGGTCACCGTGACTGCGGTGGACAGGGCGGGAAATACCGGCAGTGCATCTATCATTATCAATCTCGATACTGTTGCGCCTGTTGTCGGGATTGCCTCACATGTTGACGGCGTTTACCTCAATACCCCGACAGTTTCCGTGAGTGGAACGCTGGTTGAACTGAATCCTGTGTCTGTCAAGGTAAACGGTCTCGATGCGGGTATAACTGACGGTGGTTTCAGCCTTGCCGTCCTTTCACTTGCGGAGGGGGCTAACATAGTCACCGTAACGGCTACCGACAAGGCGGGGAACGTAGGAACGATATCGATCAATATCAACCTCGACACGGTAGCGCCTGTGGTTGGGATTACCTCTCAGGTTGATGGCGTCTACCTCAATACACCGACGATCAGTGTGGGAGGTACTCTCGATGAGATCAACCCGGCATCGGTGAAAGTGAACGGTCTCGACGCGGTAATTGGTGATGGGACGTTCACCCTGGCTGCGCTTTCTCTCACGGAAGGGGCCAACACGATTTTTGTCACGGCAACAGATAAAGCGGGGAACGTTGGGACCACAACAATTACTATCAATCTCGATACTGTGGCACCTGTTGTGGCGGTGACCTCTCATGAGGATAATGTCTACCTCAACACACCGATGGTTTCGGTGAGCGGGTCGCTGGTTGAACTGAATCCTGCATCTGTCAGGGTGAATGGTCTCGATGCGATGATTGGTGATGGGACGTTCAGCGTGGCTGCTCTCGACCTTTCCGAGGGAGCGAATACAATCACCGTCGAGGCAATCGACAAGGCGGGGAACGTCGGTACGATTTCAATCGTAATTAATCTCGATACGGTAGCACCCGTTGTGGCGGTGACCTCCCACGAGGATAACGTCTACCTTAATACACCGGCCATTGCCGTGAGCGGATCGATGGATGAGTTGAATCCCGCATCTGTCAAGGTGAACGGCCACGACGCGGTAATAAGCGGCGGCGGATTCAGCCTGCCGGACCTATCCCTCACGGAGGGCGCGAATATTATATCGGTGACTGCAACTGATAAGGCGGGGAACACCGGAACGACATCCATTACTATCAATCTCGACACGGTTGTGCCGGTGTTGGGGATTACGTCGCATGAAAATAACGTCTATCTCAATACGCCGACCATTGCCGTGAACGGCTCGTTGGTTGAACTGAATCCGGCCAGCGTGAAAGTGAATGGTCTCGACGCGGAGATCGGCGACGGGACGTTCAGCGTGTCTGGCCTTTCTCTTATGGAGGGGGCGAATACGGTAACGGTGACAGCGACGGACAAGGCAGGGAATACCGGCACCACATCGATCACTATCAACCTCGACACGGTAGCGCCGGTTGTGGCGGTAACATCCCATGTTGACGATGTTTACCTGAATACGCCGACGATATCGGTGAGTGGATCGCTGGATGAGTTGAATCCCGACTCTGTGAAGGTGAACGGTCATGATGCGGAAATCACCGGCGGTGGATTCAGCCTCAACTCTCTCTCTCTCTCCGAGGGAGCGAATACGGTAACGGTGACAGCAACGGATAAAGCGGGGAACGCAGGGACCACATCTATTACTATTAACCTCGATACCGTTGCACCTGTGGTCTCAGTGACTTCGCATGTAAACGATGTTTATCTGAACACACCGTCAATCTCCATTTCGGGGACAATGGACGAATCGAATCCTGCCTCTGTAACAGTGAACGGTCATGATGCGGAAGTCACCGGCGGTGGATTCAGCCTTAACTCTCTCTCCCTCACCGAAGGGGCGAATACAATATCGGTAACGGCAACAGATAAGGCGGGGAATACGGGGACCACATCTATTACTATTAACCTCGATACTGTGGCGCCTGTTGTGGCGGTGACCTCCCACGAGGATAACGTCTACCTTAATACGCCGACCATTGCCGTGAGCGGATCGCTGGACGAGTTGAATCCGATCAGCGTGAAGGTGAACGGTGTCGATGCTGAGATGACCGACGGCAGTTGCAGTCTTGCTGAACTTTTATTGACGGAGGGGGCTAACACGGTCACCGTAACGGTTACCGACAAGGCGGGTAATGTTGGAACCACTTCAATAGTAATAAATCTCGATACGGTAGCGCCCACTGTTGCGGTCACGTCCCATGAGAATAACGCCTACCTCAATACGCCGACCATATCGGTAAGTGGATCGCTGGCTGAGTTGAATCCCGCCTCTGTGAAAGTGAACGGTCTCGACGCCGTCATAGCGGAAGGCGGATTCAGTCTCGATGGCCTGACCCTCACGGAGGGTGTAAATACAATCGCCGTTACGGCAACGGACAAGGCGGGGAACATGGGAACCGTTTCCATCGTAATCAACCTCGATACAGTTGCGCCTGTTGTGACAATCGATGCCCCCATTGACGGAGCCCTTCTTAAGTATGCTGATATCAGCATTGCAGGTCATCTAAACGAACCTGTTATCTCCGTTGTTGCCGGTGGTTTACCGGCCGGGATCACGGGGCTCGATTTCTCACGTTCCGGGTATCCTCTCGCTGAGGGATTAAATCATATTATCGTTACGGCCACCGACCGGGCAGGCAACACCGGTTCGGCTTCGGTATCTGTAACAGCCGATACAACCGCGCCTCAGCCGCCGATCCTTTACACGCTTGCAACACCGACAAATTCGCCTGTGATTTCTGTGCCCGGAAGTGCAGAGGGGGGAACGCTGATTACCCTGACAGGAATTTATCCCGGTGGTACGACTGCTTCTGTTGGAACGGTGACGTCGGAACCGTCGGGCAGTTTCGTTTTCTCCGGCATTTCACTGGCCGAGGGAATGAACAGTTTCAGGGCGATAGCATCCGACAGTGCCGGTAACATAAGTGGGGATTCTACCACCGTTTCGGTGGTTTTCGATAGTTCGCCCCCGGTCATTGAAATTACTTCACCTGAAAATAACCACTATGCCTTTGATCCCAACCTGACGATTTCAGGGACGGTGAACGAGACGGCGACTGTAACGATCAACGGGTCGGCGGCAGTGATGAACGGCAATGCCTTTGAGGGGACGGTTACGCTGGAAAAGGGCGTTACCATTATTACGATCTCGGCTGTCGATGAGGCAGGGAATACGTCGTCTGAGGAGATAACGGTAAACCTTGTGCTGGAGTCGCCCGAGGTGACCATTATCTCTCCGAAAGAGGGACTGCTTACCAAAGAGCCGTCGGTCAGGGTAGAGGGCAGCATTGTCAATCCTGTCGTTTCGGTGATGGTGAACGGCAATCCTGCTCTGTTGACGGGACAGGATTTTGTACTGGAAAACCTTTCTATCACAGAAGGTCAAAATCAGATTACCGTAGAGGCAAAGAACGAGGCTGGAATAAGCGGCAGTGCTACTGTTACGGTGATACGCGACGCCAGCGCACCTCTTGTTTCAATCGGCGCCCCGTCAAGCGGGGATGCCGGTGCGAATATAACGCTTACCGTTTCCGCCTCCGATTCTTCCGGCGTCGCCCTGATCGAGGTGAGGTCCGGCGGCCTTCTCCTCTGGTCGGATGCGACGGAGAGCCTCCCTGTGGTAACAAAGTCGTTCAGCTATAAATTACCTTCCGGTCTGGAATCGGGCGCGCTTTATGAGCTTGAGGTGACCGCACTCGACGCCGCCGGGAACAGCGCTTCCGGTCAGGCGACTGTCGCGATCGCCGCAGGAGCGTCCGGCCCCGGCTACATCCAGGGAGAGGTTTATAACGATGTGAGGGGGCTCCGGCTGGGAGGCGCCAGTGCAACTATAACAGGCATGGACAGTCTTTCCGTTAAGGAACTGGCATTGGGTAATGACGGTACTTACTTTACCGAAATTGCTGCCGGAACCTACCTGGTAAGACTTAACGGCAACGGCTATACCGGTGTTGAAAGGATTGTAACGGTCAAGCCGGAACTGAAGAGCGAAGCGCTCGACGGACGGTTGACGCCGGTCAATGATGTTCAAAATCTTGTGGGGCCGGAGGGTGCAACCCTTATTGCGGGACCGCAGGTTCAGATTTCGGAAGAGGAGACGATGAGCCGCGTCGAGGTCGTCATACCGGACAGTGCGCTGGAAGAGGTGGTCGATCTTCGTCTCACGCCTCTTTCCAACCAGGGTCTTGCAGGGTTACTTCCGAGGGGCTGGTCTCCCCTAGCTACAGTCGATATTCGTGAGGAGGGGCAGACCTTTGGAGAAAAAACCGATTTTGCTGTCAGCATCGGCATAACAGTGGCTCTCTCCGGCGGATCGGCTTTTTCCGCTAATGATGAGATTACGCTTGTCCGCTATGATGATGAAAATCACCGGTGGATCGTTCTGGAGCCGGGACTCGTCAGTGAAGACGCCTCTCGGATAACTGCCATGGTCATCTCGACGGGGCAGTATGCCTTTGTGCTGCCCGACCCCTGCAATACCGAATTGGAAACGTGCCCTGAGGCGCTTGCCGCTCTGCCGCTCCCTTCCTTCGATGTTTCTTATACTCCGGAAGTTTCCGACCTGTCCGCTTCAGGGAGGGTCGTTCCGTCGGCGTCGCCGCCATCGAAAGGGTTAAAGGCAGTCGGTGAGGTTGTTGTTCTTCCCGCCGAAGGGTCTGAGACGCCTCTGTCGGGGCTGGTTCTGAACGGGAATGTGACGGAGCGGTTCGACCTCAATTCGGGCGAGGCGGTGCTGCCCTCCGATTTCGTGGAAGATATCCTGTTTTACAGGTATCCTTCGGTAACTAACGACAATCCGACCTCTTCACTGGCGACAGAAGGTTCGCTTTTTGCTACCTTCCCTGTGATGCCTTCCAGGGACTACACCATTGTTGAACTTCTCATGGGTAAGGTGGGAATGGAAATCAAGCTGCCCGTGAAATCCGACAGAGGCGTTCTCATAGGTGAGGAGGGGGGGCGCTTTACCGATGCTGATGGAAACATGGCCGTTATCCCCGAAGGGGCGCTTTCGAAGACAGTCCCTGTAGAAACTAATACGGCGGATGCCGCTGATTTTGCAAGTCTCACGGGGGAAGAGGTTACGCTCCTCGCGGCTGTGGAAATAAGCTTTTCAGGGCAGGTGCTGAGCAATTCGGCAGAGCTTTCGGCGCCGCCTGTTGTATCGGTTGAGTCTTCACTCCCCATTATTGTTGCCAGGGTCTTCGAGGCGGACGGGAGGAGACGTCTCAAACTTTCCGCACTCGGCAAACTGTCCGGGTCGCTCGTTACATCGCATATCGCCGCACCCGAGGGCGTGGCGTTGCCGGGGATAAGAGAAGGAGGAACCTACCTCTTCCTCCAGCCTTCCGGCGCTATCGGGTTTGTTACGGGTGAAGTAAAGGCAGGGTGGGGCGCCTCCTTCGAGACGGCACTCGTAACGGTGACCTCCCTGCCGCTGGCGGATCTTGCCGTTCCCGGCGGAACCTACCTCCTTGCTGCGTCGCTTTCCGACTTCAGTGTGAAGGCTGTCGATCTTTCCAAACGGAATGAGGGGAGTGCATCCGGGGCAATATCGTCGCCTTCGGAGATTGCCACTCATGATGTGACGATCACACCGACAGCGCCGAGGGTTGTCTCCATAACCCCGGCGGATGGCGAAACAGGTGTGGAAGCGAAAGCGCCCATTGTGATTACCTTCAGCGAGCCTGTTTTAACGACGACAGTCACGGCTGAGACGATTTCCCTGGAAGACGCTTCGGGCAATAACCTTACCGGCGTCATTTCCGTCGATGCCTCCGGGACAGAGGTAACGTTCTATCCCTCAACACTCCTCGCTTCGGAGACCTTACACAAGGTGAGTGTTTCCACGGCGGTGACCGACTTGCAGGGGCTCAGCATAGGGAGCGGGTTCAGTTCCGGCTTTACCATGCGTGATACGACGCCGCCGCCCCTGCCGCCAGCGGGAAGCATTACCTCTACCTTCCCCGACGAAGAGGGGTATATTACCGTTACGGCGACTCAAGGGTCGGCGGAGCCCGATTCGGCAGTCCTGATCATAAACGAAGAGTCGGGTATGATCGTCGGCGTCAGCCCCAATTCAGACGGTTCCTTCACGGCGAGAATCCAGGCTATGCTCGGCGATGAAATCCGTGTCGTTTTTATGGACGAAGCGGGGAACCAGACGCTTATTTCATACATTACCTTCAAGAGTGACGACGGGAGACACTTTGTTTCAGCCAAAGGCGGGATTGTCGAGGGACCGGGGGGAACTCAACTCGTTGTGCCAGACGGAGCGCTTCCTTATCCGGCGGTTATCAAACTGACGGTTGTGACGGAGGAGGAATTGGTCGAGCCCGTACCGGCAGAGACAGGTTTCCTTGCGGCCGTCAAGCTCGATGCCGATGGCGTGCGGTTTAATAAAGAGGTGGAACTCTCCTTCCCCGTTCCCGAAAATCTTCCCGAGGGTGCGCAGCCCTTCCTTGTGAATGCGCACAAAATTATTAACATGGACGGCGTCGAGGAGGAGATATTTGAGGTTGTCGATACCCTGAAGGTGATTGACGGCAGGCTCACGACGGCAAGCCCCCCCTTCCTCGGCATTGTTGATCCCGGTTACCTTATTGCACTTTTCAGTTACTTCCCTATTGACGGCCCGGTTATTGTTTCCGGGTATACTTACCATGACAAAGACGGCCTTCCCGGTTATCTTCGGACCGAAGCAGAAGACAGTGACCAGCCGCTTAGCGGGACGGTTATACGGATGCCTAACATGAGTCGTATTGTCACTTTTTCAAGGGCAGACGGCTTTTACGCGACAATCGGCTTTTCGCCTAACGCCATGTGCAGGACCTTCCCCATGTCGGCGGAGCACCCGAGGGTGCAGCAAGGGAAGCTCGACTTCAACATTGAGTCGTGCATAACGCCCTATGTGGTAAACAGGTTTAATATCCAGATGGCCGACAAATTTACAGTATTTCCAGACGACAAGGCCCCTATTATCAAGCTCGATCTTGAAGTGGCGTCCGAGCAGGATGAAGAGCACGAAAACGCAAGGTTTGTAGCCGGAATGATTCCCGTGGGTACGAATATAAAAGTGCCGGTAATCGTTATCGATGAAGAGATAACTGAAACGCCTATCCTCACCGTATACTATGAGGCGCCCGGTATGGAGAAGCCCGATAGCTACACGGCGCAGCTCAACTTGAAGAGTGAGCGCCTTTACAAAGATGAGGAAGATGAAAAGCTTTTTACAAAATATGAATACACGGCAATATTTTCCGGTGCTATAGAAGGGAGTTCACCCACCTACTTCATGCCGGATAAAAGTGGAACCTACATCATCGAAGTCGATGCCGTGGATTCAAACGATAACAGGGACAAGCAGCAGGTCAAGGTGCGTGCCTTCGATCTTGGCGATATGCCCGGCCCGACTGACGGCTGTCCACTTGTTGATGTTGTCTCTCCGCCTGACGAGTCCGAAGAGATCATGGTCACTATGCCGATCCGGGTCACTTTCAACGAGCCGGTCAAAGACATCGATGAAGATACGCTTTATCTCCTCGATAATATAACCGGGGGAAAAGTCGACGCCTATGTTTACACACTGGTCGAAGGGGGGAGAGTGGTGGGGGTTATCCAGCCGAAGAGGAACCTCTCTTACAATAGAACCTACACAGTGAAAGCGATTGGCGCTTCGGACCAACCGGAGGGCGCAATCGGAACAGTGGACCCCATCATGGATTCGGTGGAAAATACGGAGTTGGATCCTGAGGGAGAAAAGAAGTATTGTGCCGAGCCTGATGAAGAAGGATTGTTGCCGCTCAAAGAGACCTTCACGTCAACCTTCAAGACGAAGGAGCCGCGCATCTACGATCCTGATTATAGCGACGCCGATCCTGCCGACATTAAAGTCAACGAATTTTCAGGCGGCAAGGCTGTCGCTCTCTATTCATGGGGCGGCAAGACATACGCTTATGTGGCGGCCGGATTCGAAGGCTGGCATGTGATTGACGTGACCGATCCTACAAATCCGGCAAAGGTTTACGGTTTTAACCCCGTTCATATAGACTTCCGTGATGTCGCCATCGACGAGGAGACAGGTATCATGGCTATTACGGAAAACATTGTTTTCCATTCTTCGGGCCAGTACGGCATGGTGCGATTCTACAATATCAAAGACGACCCGGAAAATCCTGAGAAGATCGGCCAGACCAGGCTTGCCGAGGCGTGGTCCGGCGTGCCGAACAATGTAGCAATCTACGAAGGGCATGCCTATATCTCGACGATCATGCAGGCTCTTTACGTTGTAGAAATAGAACTTTCGAAAGACTATACCAAGGAAGATGCCTACGGCGCTATTGTAGGGATGTACGATCCGGTGGATGAGGGTTACGGGCAACCGGGCGACCTAAGCATCTACGGCAGCAAGGCGGCGCTTACTACCTCCATGGGGTACGTGGTGATTCTCGATCTTACCATGCCCTATTATCCCCTCTATGTAGGGAATGTGGACCGGGATGTTCCTATGCACCGCATCGCTGCGGCGAAAGACTATTCCTATGTAACGGAAAACGGCACCAACAAGGTGATGGATATCGGAGTAGCGGGGAGCAACAGGGGCGGCATCTATACGCTCGATCTCACTAACCCCTACGGGCCGGTGAGGATAGCGCCCGTTTTGGATGACGAAGACAATGAACTTACGGCTGTTTTCTCAGGCATCGTTATAAACAAGAAGGGCGGACTTGTCCTCGCCACGTCCGGCGGTTCGGTTTACATCATCGACATAAAAGACCCTTACAACCCCCTCTTACTTAATAAGATCGAAGAGGCGCCCGTTGGGGAGGGTAGCCTTGTCGACGAACCTCTCGGGTATGTTAAAGGCCTCGCGGAAAAGGACGGGTGGGCCTACCTTGGCAGTATGGATGCCGGTTTCAGAGTGCTCGATCTCGATCCGGTGGTGTTGAAGTATGTATGTGATAAATCGGTCTTCTTTGCCTGTGATGAATACTATCCTGCCCTTGGCTATGTGGGCAACGATGAGCCCGGTAAAAAAAGAATCCTGCTTGAAGGGCGGAATTGGGTAAATGCCTTGTTGAATGATGGTACGGCACGTGCAAAACTACATTATTATACACCGATGACGGGTGTACGTATTAAAGCAGTTAATGATGAAAAATGTCCTGGTTCTTATGTGCCCTGTTCCACCTTTAATGAAAAAGGATTAGCAGAATTTCACGTGACGACAGATCGAATGTTTCCCTGGGATACGGAAAAAATAACACTGGAATTTGAAATTGATCGTACTTCAATTAAGGGTATGAATAGTTTGGCAAATGATTTAGTAGGGAAGGATAAAGTAAAGGTTGAATTAAAGGTTCGAACGAATGCTATTACAGACTTGCAGGAAGTGTTGGACGGCAAAGCCGTGTTTACGCATGAGAAGTATACTAAGGATAGTGACAACGCAGACTTGCCGAAGAGTGAAGGTGAGATAGAAAAGCATAAGAGCAAAACGGAAGGTAAAGAACCTAAAGATCAGAGCCTTGATTTTGTGCAGAAGATGCTCAACCATATTCTCGTGCCGCTCAGGAAGGATGCGAGCGATGATACAATCAAAAAGACCCATCAAATAAATACGATAAACGTCGAAGGTTTATATAATGATGATACGCTGAGGTCGATCAAGGCAATTATTAACGGCATTGAGGAGCCGGAAGCAGAGAAAGTACCTTATTTGAATAAAGATATCTTTAATGAAAAAATTGTAAATACAACGGTTGAATATCACAAAAATCGGGATGATGGGTTGAAGAGCACATTTGAAAGAGTAGCCAGAGAGTATGATCTCTATGATGAGGAGACTGAAACAATTGAATTAGATGAAGGAAGGATTATCGATAAAGAGTTGTTGCTTGGCATTGATGAACCGGATGAGGATCAAGTTCATGTTCATAAAAAGCCAAGTGATGACGACATAGGTATATATGAGCTTTATAATTGCAATGATTGGGATGGGGATGGAATTAGCAATTATATAGAGGTGGAGAATGAGTTGAACCCATTACTTGAAGATCCAGGATATACTGATCCTGATAGTCACCTGTTTTCTGTAGAGAGAGGGGGGCGTGGAAACGGGCTTGAAAAACAGGGGCTTCTTGAAAGCGGGCTGAGAATTCCGAATATAAATAAGGGATATTATTATTTCGTGTCAGGTGATCCAATAGATGATTTGGATAATTATGGTGCTTTGCGGGCACTTACCATTATTGAAAATGTTGGCAACGCCTGGGAGAACAGATATCCCGATCTTTATCCCCTGAAGAAGAACATGTTCGTGCGAGATGGCGCGCCTACAATCGATTCATATAAAACAAATATTTATACTCATCCTGATTTGGACCATAATGATGATGATGATGATGATAATGCGTTAGAAGGCGAAGCACCAAATGAAACAAGAATTGGTATTGGTGACATAAGCCTAACAGGTGGTGGCCCTTTCTATCGCATTCTGGATGCATCCGGCACATTAAGTACTAACATTACAGATCACCAAACACATCAGAATGGTCTGGGTATGGACATCCGCTTTATCCGAGACAACAATACGGAAGGAACGGTTGATGTAAGACCTAATTCATTAACCTTGGGATTATATAGTCAAGAATTGACGATGGAGTTGATAAACTTGCTCTTTGATTACGGTGCCTTTAGGGTTTATGTTGTAGCAGAAACAGGCATTGCACAATCTGTAGATAATCCTAATCGTCAAATCAGGTATGTCCCCCGGCATCACGATCATCTTCATGCAGACTTCCCTATTGTAAATCTGCCTGTCGGTAACATAGATTTACGTCCAGTTGTAGTAGGGCCAATGCCTGCTGATGGCGCATCAACAGTGCCAATCAACGTGGTTGGTAGAGACATCTATGGCTTTCCCCTAGTTGCCGTGACTGCAAGTACAAATAACGGGCGGATTGTTGTTGGAAACAATGCCGTTTTGCGCCAGAATGTATCAATCGATAACTTTGGAAACATGTCATTCCAGTATAGGGCTGGGACTGAGCCAGGTGAGGCAACTGTTACCGCCACGAGTATCCCGGCTGCTTCTACAGGGGAAGAGATCTTTGTGCTTACGCCAGTGGCAGCAGAGTAAAAAGGAGGGTTAAATGTTTAAAACGATTGTCTTGAGTATAGCCTTAATGATTTTTATTTCGTCAGAGGCACAGGCGGGTTTAGGGTATGTTGGAACATTAGATTCCAAAAAAGAGAACTTTTATTACACCGGTTTAGATGCATACGTCTGGTCATTTCGTAAGGCAAAGCAGTATAAGGATAAATTCAAAATGATATTTAAGTACAATTTTGAAGATAAGGAAGCAAAAATTGTGTATGCAGGAACCTGCATACTTAGCAGCCTAAAACTTTCACCTGATGATAATTATTTAGGGGGTTATTGTCCCACAGAAAATTCTGTTTTTATATTTGACAGAGATTGGAAAAAAGTGGCGGAGATTAAGGGGAAAATTCACGAGTATGCATGGCATCCCGACAGTAAGAAAGTTGTTTATGTAACGGGTGAGAAGTCTATCAGGAAAGGGGCGTATGATATGGCCCTGAAGCCGGATGGCGTCTGGTTGTACGATATCGAAGAGGAAAAAAGAGAGAAACTTCAGATTCTTGGGAAGCATGTAAAGCTTATTCAAAAAGAGAGAAAACTGTCACTTTGGACTGGCGAAAGGACTGTCATTTACGATTTCGATACAGGTAAGGTTATGGAAACATCAATGACCCTTGAAGATGTTGATTATTCGCTGGACGGGCAATATTACATGAATTATCCAGGTCCCGATTTTGAGCCTCCTTATTGGTCAGGTTTCAGAATTTATGATGTAAAAAATAATGCGACACTGCCGGCAAAAGAGATTGTCTTTATTTCAGAGAGAAATCCACAGAATTTTATTTGGGGGAATGACAGGAAATTTTTTTTTGATGGCATGACATCCCGAACAGATGCAAAAAATAGATTGTACATATACGATTTTAGAGAGAGGAAACTTATTAGACAATTTGATGGAACAATTGCCGGATACAGCGATGACCTGTCATGGCTGGTGATATATCGTAGTGGTAAATTTTATTTGGAGAGTTTCAAATAACGTTGAGGGCGATTTTTGGGGTCTAACCAATGAAAAAGATAATGTTTATTATACTGATACCACTTTTTTTCACGAACACCGTGTTTGCGGAGGTACATAGAACCGGTGCACTGGACAAATCGTCAGGCAGCTTCTTTTATGCAGGTTTTAGCGCCTACTATTGGTCGGGGTATAAAAATAAAGAGTTTCGTAAAAAGTATAATTATATATATAAGTATGATTTTGAGAAAAAAGAGACAGTTGATTATTACACAGGCGATTGCAGTTACTGGGACCTTTGGCTTTCATTCGGCGGTGAATATTTAGGCGCACACTGTAAAAGGGCGGCAAAGCTGACAATCATAGATGTAGATAAAGCGGTTGCCGCTGAAAAGATTGACAATGTTCAAAAATACAAGTGGCCCCCCTTAAAGGATAAACTTATTTATTTGACGGGTAAGATGGTGCCGCGCGGGGATGACAGTGACCTTAAGCCTGACGGGATATGGCTGTATGACATGGTTAAAAAAACGAAGAAGCGAATTGCCGAAAAGGGGTGGGATTTCAGAGCGGACATTGGTGGTGATAAATATCTCTATATGTGGAATGGCGTTAGCGCAATGAGATATGAATATGCAACGGGTAAAAGCCATGATGCATCGATCAGTTTTGAGGAGACACAGGAATTTTCGCCTGATGGCCGATATTATACGTATAGCATCGGTGGCGAAGGTATAGGTTTTGAGGAGCCTTACTGGTCGCCTTTCAGGATATATGACACATTGAAAAATTACGATTTGCCGCCGGAAAAGATAGGCTATATTTCTGAGAGAAATCCTTTTTCGTTAGTGTGGGGGGCGGATAGTAAGCTGTTTGCTTGTAGTGCTAGAACGGCGCGTAAAGTATATGAGAGGCAATTGTATGTTTACGATATTGAAGCCGGAAAGCCGGTTAAGCAGTTTAAAGGGGAAATAGCCGGATACGACAATGAGAGGAAGACTTTGGTGATTCACCGGGCTGGAAAGTTTTATTTGGAGAGTTTCAAGTAACGTTGAGGGCGATTTCTGCTCCGGTGGCAGCAGAATAAGAAGGCGGGTTAAATGTTTAAAACGATTGTCTTGAGTATAGCCCTAATGATTTTTATTTCGTCAGAGGCACAGGCGGGTTTAGGGTATGTTGGAACATT
>CBDVDA010000035.1:0-26622 GCA_965372635.1 uncultured bacterium
TTTCGGCGTGGATATTGTCTCGTCGGGCGACCCGCTTTGCCGGAAGCTTGGCGCCGTGGAAGATCTCGCCATGCGCATCTTCGTCGTCGGCAGGAAAGGGGACGGTGCGTGGGATATTCCAAACGTAACGCCCGTTTACTTAAATGAAGGAGAGGAGCCGCTTCGAATGCTCCTCTTCATCAACGAAGAAGCGGGCTACCTCTACCTCGGGCGGGAGGGAAAGGGTGAAGAGGGATGCGCCTTTCACACGGCCGATCTCTACACTGTTGAAAAGATGATCTCTAAGCTCAGGGACCACTACCTGCTGCAATGGATATAGACTATGAGTGACGGTAAAACGAAGGTATTGCTGGCCGAACCGGACGTGGAGAGCGCAAAGCGCCTCGGCAAGGCCTTTAAGGAACGGGGCATGGAAGCCTTCTATGCCAAGGACGGCGCCAAGGCGCTTCAGGTTGCCATTGAGAAGTCGCCCCATGTGATCGTGACTGAAATCACCCTTCCCGTATTGAATGCCATCCGGCTTTCCCAGATATTAAAAAGTAACCCGAAGACGAAGGATATTCCCATCGTCTATTTGAGCAGCGGAGACGTGAACCCCGCTTATCTCCCCTTTTTCCGGAATTCGATCATCAAAAAACCCTTCAATGTGGAGGAGGTGATGACGCGCCTCGACGCCTCACTCATGACGATCGAAAAATCCCGCGAAATACAGGGTGAGGCGAAGGAGATCGAGGGGAACCTGGCCCAGATGTCGCTTGTGGACATTTTGCAGATATTCAGCATGAATAAGAAGAGCGGGGCCGTTGTTGTCCGGCGGGAGGAGCTCGGCGAGGAGGGGATGGTCTTCCTGAAAGAAGGGAATATAATAAACGCCACTGCGGGCCTCGCCAATGCCGAAAAGGCGCTCTACCGGCTGCTCGGGTGGAATTCCGGAAAATTCGAATATATGCCTCAGGATTTCCATCCCGAGGCGAACATCCGGAAATCGACGGACTCCCTCCTCATGGAAGGGATGCGCCACCTGGATGAGTGGAAAAGGATGGAGGCCGAATTTCCCCCCATGAAGGCGGGTGTGCGGCTGAAGGTCGATCCTGCCCGTCTGTCGTCGGTCAACCTTAGGCCCCAAACAAAAGAGGTCATTTCCCTGCTCGCCTATTACAAGCAGGTTTCGGATATCGTCAACAACAGCGCGCACTGTGACTATGACGTGATGATGACCCTCCTCACCCTTATCAATAAGGGGGTCGTCGAAATCTTCGCCAAAGAGAAGGATAAGGCAAAGACGGCGAGACCTCTGCTGACGGCTGAAGAGGGGCTCGCCATCAAGGGCACTCTTAAAACCGCCCTCCGCGAGGGTTTTGAAATGGATGTTGTCAAAGTGCCCGTCTTTTGCGATAATTTCGATATCTTGAGAAAACTGGTGGCGCTTCTCTCAGCTATCGACGGCTTCAGGCCGGAGAAGAGTTTCTTCGAAGCGGGAGAGAAGGAGACGCCCCTCGGCGGGATAGGCAGAGTGAAGGCGAGTGAAAATATTACCCTCCTCTTTATGGCCTTCCCGCTGGAGCGCTTCTATTCCCCGCTCTGGCGTCCCCTCATGGGAGGGGCGGTGGGCGCCCTGATTCTAAGGGATGCAGACACCGGGAGCTGGAGCAACGAGGTGCCGAGGCTGCTCATGGGGGCCGCCCGCCTGAAGACCGCCTTCCTCGATTTCGACAAAGACGTGAAACCGTCTCCCCCTAAGGAGTGTTTCAGGATGAATATGTGGGAGGTAGAGATAGACGACGTGAGGAAGGCGATGCACAAACTTTTCGACGCCTTCCTGAACCTTTAAGTAAGGAGATTCCAGATGATCGATTTTCATACCCATTCCCTCTTCAGTGACGGCGAGTTGGTGCCGTCGGAACTGGTCCACCGGGCGGATGAAGCGGGTTACCGCGCCATTGCCATCACCGACCACGGAGACGGCTCGAACCTCGATATTATTATCCCGAATATGGTGAGGGTCTGCGCGGACCTTGCCAGCGCGTGGAAGATAAAGGCGGTCCCCGGCATCGAACTAACCCATGTGCCGCCGGGGCAGATAAACGATCTGGCAAAGAAGGCGAGAGACCTCGGCGCACGGGTGGTGATGGTTCACGGGGAGACTATCGTCGAGCCGGTCTGCAAGGGGACAAACAGGGCGGCGCTGGAGGCGGACGTTGATATCCTTGCCCATCCCGGTCTTATTTCGGAAGAGGAGGTCTTGCTTGCAAAGGAGAAAGGAGTCTTCCTTGAGATATCCGGACGCAAAGGTCATAGTCTCACAAACGGTCATGTGGCGTCCCTCGCCCGAAAGGTAGGGGCGAAACTGGTGATTAACAGCGACGCCCATTCGCCGGGCGATCTCATGCCTCTCTCCTTTGCAAAGCAGGTGGCGTTCGGCGCCGGGATGACGCAGGCCGAAATCGATACGGCCATGAAGAATGCCGAAGAACTGCTGGAAAGAGTCAAATAAAATAAAAAAGAAGGAGTTTGAAAAATGAAAAAATGGGTTTGTACAGTTTGTGGATACGTTCACGAGGGGGACTCACCCCCCGATCAATGCCCTCAGTGTAAGGCGGGCGCAGATAAATTCGAGGAGCAAAGTTCCGAAGGGCTCGCATGGGCCGACGAGCATCGCATCGGCGTGGCCAAGGATGTGGACCCGGAGATACTGGAAGGGCTGAGGGCGAATTTTACAGGCGAGTGCACCGAGGTGGGAATGTATCTCGCCATGAGCCGGCAGGCGGACCGGGAGGGATATCCCGAAGTCGCCGAGGCGTACAAGCGGATCGCCTTCGAGGAGGCGGATCATGCAGCGCGTTTTGCCGAACTCCTCGGCGAGGTGGTCGTTGCCAGTACGGAGGAAAACCTGAAGGTGCGGGTGGCGGCTGAAAACGGCGCATGCGCCGGGAAGAAGAAGATCGCTACGCGGGCAAAGGAGTTGAATCTCGACGCCATCCACGATACGGTCCACGAAATGTGCAAGGACGAGGCGCGTCACGGGCAGACCTTTGCAGGATTGCTGAAGCGTTATTTCGGGAAGTAAAGAGTATAGAAAAAATTGGCCGGATAGAAAGGCCGCGAGAGGATATCCTTCGCGGCCTTTTTATATGCAGTTTTTTTAAATAAAGATGGCCATCGCTAGACTAAAAAATTGATGGGGTCAAAAATTGATGGGGTCAGGTCTTTAATTTTGCTGTTTTCCCATTCTCGTTAATCAGTCGGCTGACTGTTGAATAATGAAGATTAAGGTGATGGCCCACTTCTTTTTGTGTATAAGCATATTTTGTGACGGCCTCTTCTATCGCTGCATTTCTCTCTATCCTGGGAATATTCCGGCCTTCATGGAAAATCGCTTCGAGGCCCGGCCTGCCGATCAATCGCTGGCGGACAGGGACCTCTTTAACATTTTCCAGTTTATCCATGTGTTTCTTCAAACGGTCAACAAAGTTCCCGTCGCCTAGCAGGCACTGGCCGGACAATTCGTCCCAGATTGCCTTGCCTGAAATGCCTTCAGCAACAAAGGCGGCATACTTTCCCCTGACTTTATCTGCATCCATATCGAACTGGCCAAGTAACCAGCCCGTTGTCGACAGCGGATAAGGCCCCGGCAAACCGGCAGTCTCCCTGTAGCTGCTCCACTTCCATTCGCCGGGCCTTTCAACGGCCTTCGCCCTGACGGGATTCAGCACCACATACCGCGATACCTCCAGCAGGTAATTCTCCTTATCGACAATGATGGACTTGTATCGTCCCTGGAACAGGTGCCCCACCCTGTTGCGCCGCCTGTTGGACCGCTGTGTGTAAACCCCGTTCAACTGTCTCATGCCTTTGGATAGGTTGCCCTCCGGCGTTTCGATAAGCAGGTGATAGTGGTTGTCCATGAGGCACCAGGCGTGGCAGAGCCAGTTTGAACGCTCGATGACCGAGGCGAGAACGTCGAGAAATAGGGTTCGGTCTTCGTCATCAATAAAGATATTCTCTCTCGCATTCCCCCTGGAGGTTATATGGTAGAGGGCGCCTTTGTATTCGATTCTGATGGGTCTTGCCATGGGAATTAAGTTATCGGATGGGAATGCTTATGTCAAGATTAAAGACCTGACCCCGTTATTACCCGTTATTACCTTTGAAGACGTCTACGGTCCGCTTGTAGCGGAAAGGGAGCTTTAGCCTTGGCGTGTTTTGCATGGGCGGAAGATTTTTTTCTTGAACTCCCTTCGGGAATTAGTATAGAATTGTCCTAATTCTTCTTTTTAGATTTTTTCGCAGTTGCTTCCCCGAGGGGATATTTAACTTATGAAGAGATTCCTTGTTATAGAAGACGATACGAATATGCAGAACCTCTACGGCGTTCTGCTGGAGCGCTATATTCCTGGGGTGAGCATCGACTATTCCAGCGATGGAAGGTGCGCCCTGAACCGTGCCGCTGCGTCCGATTTCGACATCATCCTTTCAGACATCGATATGCCGGTTATGGACGGCATCGCATTTCACAGGGAACTTGAAAAAGAGGCCCATCCGCTTTCCGGCAGGGTAGCCTATATTTCGGGCACGGCAGAGACGGAACATCTCGCCTATGTGAGGAACAACAGCCTCCCCTTCCTGGCGAAACCCTTCAAGGTGCAGGATTTTTACGATTTTATCGATTCCCTCGCCGTCACCGTCGGTAGAGGCGCTGAAATGAGGTGCGGGCGACGGCATGTGCGTCTGCCCGTCGGCGAATCGTGCCGTATCGATCCATTAAAAGGCATGCAGGATTATGGTTTGACGATTTTTGCGGAGGCGAAGGATTATTCTCCGGCAGGTGTGGGGCTGCTTTACCAAGGGGGCGCGCTTCCCGAAGAGGCCCTCGTTAACGTGAGTGTTGAGAAGATCAGTGTCGTCAAAAAAAGTGCAAAGGTCATTTGGACGGAGCCGGTAGACGGTTCAACCTTCCGGTCGGGCCTTAAGTGGGTTTGACGTAAAACATCTTCTTTCCCTTTTTTTATTCCTCTCTTTTTCTCGAACAATCATTAACTGCATTTTTTTCTCCCGACTAATTGACAGGCCTTTTCGCCGGTGTTAGTATTTCTCTTATGAGATTAAAAGGGAAGAAGGCCATCATAACGGGCGCCGGTTCGGGGATCGGACGGGCAACGGCGGTTATCTTTGCAGGGGCAGGGGCCGAGGTCGCCCTTGTCGGCCGCCGGATCGACCGCCTGGAGGTGACGGCAGCGATGGTGGAGGAAGCCGGTGGCACATGCCACGCGATCACAGGGGACGTTTCTGTCTCTGAAGAGGCGAGGGCTGCCGTTAAAGAGTCGGCAAGGCGGATGGGAGGGGTCGATCTCCTTTTCAATAATGCCGGTGTTTACCGCTATGCGTCTCTGGAAGAAACCGACGAAGACCTCTGGAACGACGTGATGGACATTAACCTCAAAGGGACCTATCTCGTCTCCCGTGAAGCCGTCAAGGCGATGAAGGAGAATGGCGGCGTTATCATCAATAATTCATCCACCCTCGGGCTAAAGCCCGTGCCGAACACCTCCGCCTACTCCGCCGCGAAGGCGGGGATGATCTCGCTCACAAAATCGATGGCCCTCGAATTCGCCAAAGATGGCATCCGCGCCAACTGCATCTGTCCCGGTGTGGTGGAAACGCCGATTCACGAGGAAATGCACGGCGATAAGACGGGCGATTTCCTGGAGCAGATGGCCGCTTTTCACCCCCTTGGCCGTGTGGGAACCCCGGAAGACATCGCCTATGCGGCGCTCTTTCTCGCCTCCGACGAGGCGAGCTGGATCACGGGGGCTATACTCCCTGTGGACGGCGGCATCAACTGCGCCTGAGCCTTTTGGCTTTTAACCACAAAGGCACAGAGAACACATAGTAAATCAATGAGTTGCATTATGTTGCAGTCTCATACATGTAAATCCTATCTAGTACTCCTTCAATGTGATAAATTGGGGTTCAGAGTTTCACAAATTGATCAAGGCAAGGCGCAGTCCGAAGAAAATGGCTATTCCCTTTTCAAGGACTGCAACGCAGCATTGGCCGATTTGTGAAGCTCCCTTCGGGCCAGCCAGGAAGCTGTCATCTGTGTTGTTGCACTCCCTTGAATTAGCTACGGCCAGTCCTGCGGTCGTGCGCCTAACAGCTAACCGATTCCTGACTGGCTGAATCCTAATTTATTACATTGAATGAGTACTAGCTCTATTCACGATTTAAATACGCTTGGATTTTGAATGTTTAGTCCGTGAAAGTCCGTGGCTAATTTCTTTCAGTTTATAATCATCTAAACCTTTTTAAACAGTGCTTATGCCGGATCATCCGACGATAGACGATATCCTCGAAAAGGCGAGGGGCTTCATGGGGGCCGAACTTATCTTGACAGCCCATGAAATGGGTCTTTTTAGCCTTGTCGGGGAGGGAGAACTCACCGCCGCCGAAGTGGCGGAAAAGACCTCGGCGAGCGAACGGGGAATAACGATCCTCCTCGATGCGCTTGTTGCCCTCTCGCTTTTGAACAAATCGAGAAACCTATACGGCAACACGGATGAGGGATTGCGCTCTCTCTGTTCGAAGGGCAGCGACTTCCGGGGGGCGACCCTCGACCACCTCGCCGGAATGCAGGATATCTGGCGCCGTCTCACGGAGGCTGTAAGGACTGGGGCGAGCCCGAGGAAGGAAGATGAATCGCTTCTTACCAATAAAAAACGGAACCGTGCCTTCATCCTCGCCATGCAGGAGATTGGAACGCCGAATGCCGTGACAATTGCCGAACAGTTCGACCTCACCCCCTATAAAAAACTGATCGACCTCGGCGGCGGTCCGGGGAGCTACTCCATCGAGATTCTGAAAAGAAACCCGAAGATGTGCGCTACCCTCGTCGATCTCCCCCTTACGCTGGAGGTGGCTGGGGAGGTGATTGCCGGAGTGGGGATGAGTGACCGGGTCGAACTGAAAGAGGCCGATTTTTTCGGAGATGACGCCGCCGATCTCGGGACCGGTTACGACCTTGCCCTTCTCTCCAACATTCTTCATATAGAGGGGGAGGAAAAAAATCGCGCCTTACTAAAAAAACTCTTCCACGCCATGACTGCGCCGGGGATGGTGGTTATCCATGAGTCGATTATCGAAGAGAACCGCATTTCTCCCCCGGACAGGGCGATGTTTGCCGTCAATATGCTGGTCCATACGGAACGGGGAAATTGTTATACTTTTGAGGAGATGAAGGGGTGGTTGAACGAGGCCGGATTCGAGGAGGTCGCTTTTGTGGATTGTTTCGAGCAGCCCTCGCTTATGGTGGGGTATAAGCGATGAGGTTTTCAGTGGTGCCGAGGGCTGGAATCGAACCGGCACGGGAGAAACTCCCGAGGGATTTTAAGTTTTGAAACCACTAATTATGTAAGGACTTAATATCAAGTCTGATTTTCCCTTTTAGTTTTAAAATCCTGTAGTTATTCCGATTCTGACAATTCTACCCTTTCCACTGCTTTCCATCCATTCTGATGTTTTCGGGCACAATTTTGGCACAATCGAACTTTCTGGTCTCTCACTTTCTTAGAGCTAATTATCCACTCATTATCTTGAGGTTAGTCTATATTTCTGAATGGGTTCAGACTTCTTAAAGCTGCCCATCTGGACAGTCGGAACCCCAAAAAAATGCAAAAAGAGCAATATATGCCGAGAATTGCACATGTAAGTTGTGCTATAGCATACCAATTGAAATTGGATGAAGACGACTTGAGTAGTAGACGACTTAAAAAAAGGGCCAATAAATGCTAAATCGAAATGTTATTTTTAGGGGACTGATAATCTCACTCTGTCTGGTTTTTACTATTAACCCGGCAAATAAACAGGATGCAAAGAAAGGGGTAATTTGCCGGGTTAATAACTAGAATTAATTCTGCCTATCCTCGTAAACCCCTGGATGCCGGATCAAGTCCGGCATGACAAACATTTAGAGATTCTCTTCATTTGCCGCCATAGCTTCAAAACAAAAAAGCCCGTCACAGCGCTTGACTGTTTCGGACTTTGAAATTCACATTCTCTTTTATTGGAACTTATTTGCCGGAACAACATCTAACTAAATGTAACGCCTCCTTTCATTTGCGGGAGCGGCCTCAAAAGCCCTCCCGCGTTTTTTTATCTTTTTCTCCTCTTCTGATACCGCCAGACATTCCGGTTGTGCTGTTCCAGAGTTTCGGCAAAGACGTGGCTGCCGTTGTTCATGGAGACAAAGTAAAGGGCCTTCGTTTTTCCCGGGTAGAGGACGGCCTTGATGGCGTCTATCCCCGGGTTCGCCACGGGACCTGCGGGAAGGCCGCCTATGCGGTAGGTATTGTAGGGGGTCTTTTTCTTGAGATCCTTCTTTCTAATGTTGCCGTCGAAGGTCTCGATCATCCCGTAGATAACGGTGGGATCGCTTTGCAGCCGCATCCTTTTTTTCAGCCTGTTTTGAAATACGGCGGAGATGAGCGGTCTTTCGGCAGGGTTCCCTGTCTCCTTTTCGATAATGGAGGCGAGGTTGACGATTTCGTCAAGCGTAAAACCGATCTTCTCGCTTCTTAGGAGAAGGTCTTCCGTAAAGACCTTGTTGAAGCGCCTGACCATTCTCCTTATAATCTCTTCGCTGGTCATCCCTTTAATAAAGAAGTAGGTTTCGGGATAGAGGTATCCCTCAAAGCTGAGACCCTTGACGCCGAGTTTCGACATTAACGCCGGATCACGCGCTTTTTTGATGAAAGCCCTCTTTTCTACGATCCCCTTTTTGTCAAGCAGTTCAGCAATCTGGTAAAGGTTGTACCCTTCCGGCACCGTAACGCGGTGTTTGATCACGTTCCCTTCCACAAGCTGATCCATGATCTCCTTCGTCGTCATGGTTGGCTGAATAAGATATTCACCCGCCTTGATGCTGGAGAGCGTTCCCCTCACCCTGCCATAGAGGTAAAAAAAACGGGTACTGCCGATCACCTCTGCCTTATTCAGCGTTTTTGCTGTGCCATAAAATGAAGTACCGGGGTCGATCTCGATATTCACCTCTTCCCTTAATTGACCGGGCGGTGAGTGGACGTAATGATAGCCGTAAAGCGCGGCAGCACAAGCCATCAATAATATAATGACGGGCGTTGCAATAAACACTATTTTTAAGGATTTGTTCATTTTTCATCTATCCTTTCATACTAAAACGACAGTGAGTTTGTACTCTCTACGACTGCGGCAAACATCTTTTGACAGGAGTCACAGGATCTTCAGGATTTTAAATTCGTCCTTAATCCCGTCAAATGCATTTGAACTTTCCGCGCAAGCGGCCCTGAAAAGGTTTTGCTTAATCTGTAGCTAAAAATCTTTGGCCTTAATCCGCCTTCCCCGCGTTAATCTGCATCCAAATATCTTTTGACTTTTCGTTTGCACTTGTCCGCTTGCCCCGTTAGAGAAGACAAAATATTTTCTAACGGGGTGAATCCGTGGCTGTTGCTTTTTTCATTTAATCTTCATAGAGTGCATCGAGCCGCGCCCCGAACCGTTCTATGATCTTCTTTCGGTTTAATTTAAGAGTGGGGGTCACCTCACCTCTTTCCATGGAAAACTCTTCGTTGATGAGAATAAATTTTTTCACTCTTTCGAAGGAGGCGAAATCGGCGAGTTTCTCTTCAATCCGGCCTGCAAAGAGATTCTCGACCTGTTCCGAACCGAGATCGCCGGTGAATTCGGAGTCCAAGAGTTCACGAAGCTTGTCCTTGTCCGGCACGATGAGGGCGGAAATGAATTTTTTCCTGTCGCCGTAGGCCATAACCTGGCTAATGAGAGGATCGGTAGCAAGGGCCGTTTCGATCGCCTGGGGCGCCACGTTTTTCCCTCCAGCGGTGACGATAATCTCCTTTTTCCTGTCCGTAATGGTTAGAAAACCCTCGTCATCGAGTTCACCTATGTCGCCCGTATACAACCACCCCTCCCGGAGCATTTCATCCGTCAGTTCGGGCCGGTTGTAATACCCTCGCATAATATGGGGCCCGCGCGTTGCAATCTCACCGTCGTCGGCAATTTTTACTTCCACGCCGAGAAGCGGCTTGCCGACGGATCCTCCTTTTTTATTGTTTAGCGTGTTGCAGGTAATCACCGGTGAGGTTTCCGTCAGTCCGTATCCTTCGATGATGGTGAGGCCCACGGCGGAAAAGAAATCGGCAATTTCCGTCGAAAGAGGCGCGCCGCCGGAAATGAAGAAGCGGAGCCTACCTCCCATCCCCGCCTTTAGCTTATTAAAGATGAGCCTGCCCGCCAGCCAATAGTGTAGCGAGAGGCAAAGCGAAGGTGCATCCGTCTTCAACCGGTTCCGTCCCGTTCGGACACCCCATTCAAAGAGTTTTCCCTTCCAGGAAGAAGAGGCCTTTACCCTGTCGATAATAGCGGCGTAGGTCTTTTCGTAAAAGCGTGGCACGGCGATGATGACCGTCGGTTTGATCTCTTTCATGTTTTTCGGAATTTTGTCGATGCTTTCCGCATAGGCGATTGTAGCGCCCGAAAGTATAGGGACGTAGTAGCCTACCGTTCGTTCGAAGGCGTGGCTCAAGGGGAGGAAGGAGAGGAAGAGGTCGCCTTCCCCGATATCGACAGCTCTTGTACAGGCGATTGCATTGGAGAGAAAATTCCCGTGGGTGAGAACGACCCCCTTTGGCAGGCCCGTCGTCCCCGAGGTGTAGATGATGCTGGCTATATCATCTTCTGAAAGCGCTGACAGGCGTTTCTCCACTTCTTCGGCGGCTGCGGGATTGGGCGAAGCAGCGAGTATCCCATTTAAAGGGAGGGTTTCCATGCCCTCCGGTGAAGCGCCATCATCCATGACGATTATCTGTTTCAGGGACCGGGCGGCCTCTGTTTTTGACAACTTCACCAACTGCTCAGCCGTTGAAACAATGATGAATTGGGTGCCCGAATCCTTCAGGATATGATCAATTTGGGCGGATGTGCTGGTGAAATAGAGCGGCACCGTAACGCCGCCAGCCGAAAGAACGGCCAGGTCGGCAATGGCCCATTCGGGCCTGTTCTCGGAGAGGATAGCAACTTTGTCGCCTTTTTCAAGCCCCGAAGAAACGAGGTGGGCAGCCAGCACTCTGATGCGGGCGGATAAGTCAGACCATGAGAGGGTTTCCCATGCACCGCCTGCCGCCCGTTTATAGAGAAGGGCGGGCCGGTCTTTCAGGCGATCAGCTTGTCGGAAAAAACGTTTGGGAAGGGACATTCTGCCTGAGTTTGGATTTACTGTCGTCCGGGCGGCCTGAATATCCACCAGTTAAGGATCGGTTCGATATCGAAGATTTCCGCCGCCGTACCGATGGCGAGGAGAATAACGTAAATGACGAGAACGGCAAGGCCGATGTTGGCCCCGTGGCGGCTCCAGAAGGTGTTTTCCCCCTCTTCTTCTCCTGTTGTTTCGGTTTCCAATTCCTGATCGTCCTTTTCTTCTTCACTCATAATGATCTTTCTCCTACGATTAAAGAATGATAACGAAATCACCGCCCGCTGTCAATAGTCGGCGGATTTGCCCGTACTCACCGTCCGGCTCGGGATTCAGTACATTCATAGTACGCGGGAAGTAGGCTTCCACCCCCTTCGCCATCTGGCATGGTTATATTACGAGCGGAAAAAAAATAAGAAAGAGGCCCTTGCCTTGGCCGAAAAAACATACCAAAAGGATGAAGACTTGATTCGTTTACATACGCTGGCTACGGTTCTTCTCTGGAATGATCAGGTTGAGGCTGCGCTCGGTCATGTGAAAAGACTGTTGGAGGATAAAGAGTATTTCGACCAACTCCCTGAAGGTATGGCGAATCTTTTTATGCTCTTAATAGCTAAAAAACAGTACCATTCAGCGCTGAAGTTTTTCGAGGATAAAGCTTTCAACCTGAAAGAAAAACTAAAGCCTGTTTACTATGCCCTCATGCATTACATGCAGGATGAGTATCCTAACGAATACAAAAAGGCGGGGAGTGAGATAAAGGAAACGGTGGAAGAAATTGTAGAGCAGATTAATCATATGGCGATTGATTATGCGTGATTAAGGAAATTGGGGGCGTAGGGGCAAGGCCTGCCTTGCCCTTTTCTTTTGATTTCGGGTTTGGCAGGCCAAACCCCTACAAGGGCTAGCTAGCGTGGGGGCAGACCCGCGTGTCTGCCCTTATAAAGCAAAAAGCGGGCGCACACATGGGTGCGCCCCTGCGACAGGAGATTAAATTTGATAACACCTGAATCAAAACCCCGCTGCGACTGGCCGGGGGACGACGAGAGGATGATCCGCTATCACGACGAGGAGTGGGGCGTGCCCGTGCACGATGATCGGACGTGGTTCGAATATATCGTGCTCGATGCCTTTCAGGCAGGGTTGTCGTGGAAGACGGTGCTCCACAAGCGGGAGGGCTTCAGAGAAGCCTTTCATGATTTTGACCCTAAGCGGGTTGCGGAAATGACGGCTTCTGAAATGGATGCGGCGCGGCAAAACGCGGGCATCATCCGGAACCGCCTGAAGATAGAGGCGGCCGTGAAAAACGCGGCGGCCTTCCTGAGATTGCAGGAAAGGGAAGGCTCCTTCGATTCCTACATCTGGTCTTTCACCGATGGTCGTATCATCCAGAACCGCTGGAAAATGCTGAACGACATCCCCGCCTTGACAAACCTCTCCGACAAGGTAAGCAAGGCGTTGAAAAAGGAGGGTTTCACCTTCGTGGGGTCTACGATCTGCTACGCCTTCCTCCAGGCGGGCGGTATTGTCAACGATCACCTCACCGGATGTTTCCGACATGAAGAGTTGACGGGAAAATAGGGACAATCAGGTATGTAGGGGCATGCCTTGCCCTTGTTCGTTGGATGGCATTACTGCTGCGGGCTTGGCATGCCAAACCCCTACGGGGGGAAAATCCCTGGGTTCCCGTTTTCACGGGAATGAAAAAAGGGCGGACACAAGGGACCGCCCCTACATAATTTAGGCCGGGGATAAGGATTTCAGGCCTGTTTTAAGAAGCTTTTCAAACTCATCGGCATAGAGCGGTTCGCTATAGTAGAACCCCTGGATCATATTGCAACCATTGGCACGGAGGAACTCCACGTGTTCTTTCGTCTCCGCCCCTTCGGCGATCACTTCGAGGTTCAAGCCTTTGGAGAGGTTGATGATGGTGCGGGATATCTCACCGATGTTGGGGTTTACCTCCATGTCGTGGACGAAGACGCGGTCGATCTTGAGGGTGGTGATGGGAAAGGTGAGAAGATAGCTCAGGTTGGAATAGCCGGTGCCGAAATCGTCGATGGAGATGTAGACTCCAAGCTCCCGCAAGGCTTTGAGCTTTTTTATAACCTCTTCGAGGTCGTCTATGAGCATGCTTTCGGTGAGTTCCACTTCGAGGTATTCCGGCGGGAGGCCGGTTTCTTCAAGTACGGCGGCGATGTTATCGACGAGGAGCCTTTGTTTAAACTGCCGACCGGAGACGTTGACGGAGCAACGGACCGGTTTCAGCCCCTTCTCCTGCCACGCCTTGTTCTGGAGACAGGCCGTTTTCAGCACCCAGTGGCCGATCTCTTCGATAAGTCCCATTTCTTCGGCAACGGGGATGAAAACCTCGGGTGAGATCATCCCCCGCTCGGCGTCTCCCCAGCGGATAAGCGCCTCCATACCGCAAATTTCGTTCGTATCCACATTCACCTTGGGCTGATAATTGAGCATAAACTCGTCATTTTCCAACGCATGGCGAAGCTTGTATTCCATCTCGAGTCTCTTCTTTGCCTTTGCGTTCATCTCGCTGGAAAAAAACTGGTACTGGTGCCCGCCCAACCGTTTCGCAAGACGGACGGCGCTGTCGGCATGACGGACCAGCTCGTCTGAATTTTCGCAGTCGTCGGGGAAGATGCTGATGCCGATGCTGGAGGTGATCACCGTCTCATTGCCGTCGATGGAGACAGGTTCATTGATCGACTTTAATACCTTTTCGGCAATGAGGACGATGTCGTTCGGTGACGTGACGGGCATGATGAGGATAAAGGAGTCGCCGCCAAGGCGCGCCACGGTGTCGCTCTCACGGGTGCAGGTCTGGAGCTTCTTCGCCACCTCTTTCAGCAAGGTGTCGCCCGAATCGTGCCCCAGACCTTCGTTGATGAGCGAGAACCGGTCGAGGGCGATGAGAAGTGCGGCCACCGATTTCTTCGCCCTCTTCGCGTTGATCATCGCCTGCCGGATACGGTCCTCGAAGAGGTTTTGATTGGGGAGAGAGGTGAGCGGATCGAGGCTCGTGTCTTCTATGTAGAGTTCCGTCTTTGCACCCGGTTCCTGCATGAGGGCCACGAAGTTCTGCCCTTCCCCTTCAGGGCCTGAGACGGCGGCGATGGTTATTTTCAAAGGCAGGGGCTCCCCTTCCTTGCTCCGCGTCCAGATTTCCCCTTCCCAACGTCCATTCTCTTCGAGGGAATGCCTGATGTTTTTCGAAAAAGCGGCGTCGTTGGGGCCGTGGCCAAAGATCTTCGGGTCCTTTCCTACCACCTCTGCGCCTTTAAAACCGGTGATTTTCTCGAAGGCTCCGTTCACCCGCACGATCCTGTTTTCAGAGTCCGTTATGATAACGGCCTCTTTCGTGTTGTCCAGCAGGGTGGAGAGAATGTTTGTGTCGTCAGTCACCATCTGAATTCGCTTCTATTAGCCAGCTATCCTTTCTACCAATGTTAACTGTTCTCTTTTTATCAACTCAGCGGAGGGAAGTCAAGCTCCTTTGTTGATTTGAGATATGCGCCTACCCTCTTCAATCGTTTTTTGCGGTTCCTTACGGTTTGCAACTGCTGTCGGCTTTATGATACTGTTTCCCCCGTAACAAATCGGGTTTTGAAGATAAACGGAAGGACCTTCAGCTTTTTTTAAGCGTCTCGGAAACCTTTGAAATGATTCAGCAAAGATGGCTTGAAAGCCGGACGAAGGGGTTCGCCGCTGTATTTTTTGTTGCGGCGGCGGTACGTATCCTTTATTTTTGGCACCAACTCGAAAACCCCTTCAACGCCTTTCCTATAAGCGACTCCCTCTTCTACGTTTCGGAAGCAATGAAAGTGATGAGTGGCGACTGGCTCGGGGATGAGGTCTTCTCCCGCGGGGGGACCGCCTTTTACCGTTACTTCCTTGCAATATTTTTTTCCCTCTTCGGGAAAAACTATCTCGCCGTTGCCGCCGTCCAGCACCTCATGGGCGCACTTACCTGCGGGCTAATCTATTTAACGGCCGATCGTCTTTATGGGGCCGTCATCGCTCTTTTCATCGGGGTCTGGTCGGCATTTTTCGCCCCCTTTCTTTTTCACGAAGGGGTGATGCTCACCTCTGCACCTGCCCTCCTTTTCCTGGTCCTCTCCCTCTATCTTCACTTCCGGTCGCTGGAGAGCGGCAAAAATCTGAGCGCACTCGGCGCCGGGTTTACCTTCGGCCTTGCAACTCTTTGCCGACCGAACCTCCTCCTCCTGGCGCCGCTCTACCTTCTGTGGTGGATACTCAGCAAAAAGAGAGGCGAAGCCTTTCGAACTGCGGCCCTCTATGCCTGCCTCATCGGTATGGCACTGGCAATCCTGCCGGTAACGGCGAGAAACTATGCTGTCGGCAACGATCTCGTCCTGGTTACGTCAGGGGGAGGGCTCAATTTTTACATGGGAAACAACCCGGAGGCGACGGGTGTTTTCTTCGTACCCACAAAGACAGGTCTTAGAAACGACACCACTCTTTATGTCTCATCGCGGGAGGTTGCAGAAAAGGATGTGGGAAGAACGCTGAAAGCGTCGGAGGTGTCGCGCTACTGGTTTGGCCGGGGATTGGATTTTATCGTGGACTCGCCTGGCCGTGCCGCAGAACTTTTCTTGACAAAATTCGTTCTTTTCTGGAATACCTGGGAGGCAAGCGATATCTATGACTACTATTTTTTCCAGCGCTATTCCCCGCTCCTTGCAAACCCGCTCGGTTCCTACGCCTTTCTTTCCGCGTTCGGTCTGCTAGGCGCTTTTTTGGCACTTTTTTCCGGCACACTTCGTGAGCGGTTCCTGCCTGCGGCGCTTTTTACCTATATGATGTCCGTCCTTCTCTTCTTCGTTTTTTCGCGCCTTCGCCTCCCTGTGGCGCCCTTTCTCTTTCTTTCCGCCGGAGTAGTCCTCAAAAAAATCCAAACCTCTAATGGGGCGGCCAGGGGAGGCATGGCAATCGTCTGCATCGCTCTTTTCCTCTTCTGCCAGCAGGAATTGGATGAGAAAATGAAACGGAGCATGATGCCTTCGGAGGCGAAAGGTTTCTACCGGTTAGGCCAGCGGTTTATACAGTCTTCCGACTATATAAAGGCAAAGGCCCTCTTTGACCTGGCCGTCAGGGATGCCCCGGGTAACCCTGTGTTTCGCTTTCAGGCCGGGCTGGCGGCGGAGATGACGGGGGACACTGATGCGGCCAGGAGTTCCTATTTAAAAGTGATTGAAAACACTCCCGTGAAGTCAAATGAAACACCGCCCCTCTCCGTTCCGATCGATAACGACAGGATGGCTCGCTATTCAGCCTTGACGCGAATGGGAGTCCTTTCGCTCAATGAGGGTGCGATAGTCGCCGCCGAAGGCTACCTGGAAGAGGCGGTAAAAGGCGACCCGAAAGGGTTGGACGCCTACCTCTATCTCGGCTTTGCCTTTGAGCGGGGAGGGAAGATAAAAGAGGCGATCGATATCTATGAGGCCTACCTTTTGCGCGCTCCCGAAGCAAGCCGGGTTCGGGAGAGAAGGTCGATGCTCGTGCGTCAGTTGGATAATAATCGAAGGGTGAAATAATTCAGCCGAGGGTGGCTGAGGCTGTAGCAGTCAGGATTTTACTCAAAGGTAGCCCTGTTCCAGGACGGATTCGAACTCTTCCGCTGTTAGGGTTTGCTGTAATAGAACCCCTGGATCATTCCGCAGCCGTGGTCGCGCAGGAAGGCCACATGCTCCTTTGTCTCAACTCCTTCGGCGACTACCTCCAGGTTCAGCCCTTTGGAAAGGTTGATGATGGCCCGCGATATCTCGGCAATGTTCGGGTTGATTTCGATATCTTTTATAAAGGCGCGGTCGATCTTCAGCGTGGTGATTGGAAAGCTGTGGAGGTAGCTCAGGTTGGAATAGCCGGTACCGAAGTCGTCGATGGAGATGTAAACGAAGCTGGCCCAGTTTGTCCACGATTTCGCCAACGTCGTCCATGAGCATGCTTTCCGTCAGTTCCAGTTCGAGAGAACGGGCGTCGAGTCCCGATTCATCCAGAACAGCGGCTACCTTTTCTATGAGGTGATGGTCGCGAAATTGCCGCCCCGAGACGTTGACCGACACCCGGACCCGGTTGAGTCCTTTGTCTTGCCATGCCTTGTTTTGCCTGCACGCTTCCTTTAAGACCCATAGCCCGATCTCTTCGATGAGCCCCGTCTCCTCTGCAATGGGGATGAATTCCGTGGGGGATATCATACCCCGGTCCGGGTTGATCCAGTGGACGAGTGCCTCCATGCCACCGATCTTGTTGGTATCAACATTAACTTTGGGCTGGTAGTAAAGGACGAATTCTTCCTTCAAAAGCGCCTGCCGGAGGCTTTCTTCCATCTCAAGGCGCTTTTTTGCCTTAACATTCATCTCACGAGAGAAAAACTGGTAGTCGTTTCCTCCCAGTTTTTTTGCGTACCGCATAGCGCTGTCGGCATGGCGCATCAACTCATCGGCGTCCTTCCCGTCGGCGGGAAAAACACTGATGCCGATGCTGGAGGTGATAACGGCGGCCTGTCCGTCGATATGAGTCGGTTCGTTGATGGAATGCAAGACCTTCTCTTCTATCCCATGAAATAGTGGTTCATTTTCTTCACTCGTCCCGAGGATTTTAGGGTTTTTCCCAACTACCTCGCTGCTTTGGTACCCTGTCAGTTGCTCGAATTGAGCATTTGCCGAGATGATAATATTTTGCTCGTCTGTTATTCTGTTATAATGACAGCGTCGCTGGAGCTTTCGAGGAGTGCCTGGAGGATGATTTTTTCGTTATTCATTGATATCCGGAGGAAATGCCTTGCTTAAAGAGGTATGGGGCGAATCAATAATGACCTGCTGCTGACCTTAAAGAAGCGCGCATACATTTTTATGATACACTTAATGAATTCCTGTTGGCAAACTCAAAAGAAACGCCGCTGTCCGGCAAATAATTAGCCTATCAACAGCCCCGCCGCACGCAGCGGGGTATGAACGCGGAAATTACATTCCCACCTTGTCGTGGCAAGTCGCGGGAAATACACCCGCCAGGGATTCATGGAAAAAGGTTTCTTTTTTTCTTTTTTTTGATATTATTTGACAAGTAGAGCTAACCGATGGGAGGGTGAAAGTGACATTAATGAGACAGATGAAGGATAGGGTGGTATTTGTTGATATGAGAGTAAGGCATTCTCTTCTCTTCGCCTTTCACCTGTTTTTTTTCGTCCTCCTTTATTCTCCGCCGTCAGAGGCGAAGACCACGCTCTGGGTCGCGCCGGACATCACCCCTGTTACGCAGAGTTCCTCCTACCCCTTTGGTATATCCGATGCGGCCTGGGGTCCCTACATGGGGTTCATCTATAAAGACGTTCCCGCCTTTGATATCTATTCGGGAGACAAAATTTCTTTTGACCTCGGCCAGCAGAATGATGTGGATATTCAACTCCAGATCGATCTTGTATCGACGATAGGCAACGGTGGAATAGAGGAATCAGGGGCCTTCACCACGATAGTCTCCAATACTCAGGTTCCGGAAGCTCCGCGTGGCGATACGACCAGTGGGAATTACGAACTGACCTTTACGGCGGAAGCCCCTTTCAGCTTTTCCGGGGGCGGGCTGATTATCCGTTTTTCCAATGCAGGAGGCGCATTTGCTGCTGATAACACGCCTGATTTGACCCTAGCTGGTGTATCAAGTGCAGATACGAGCGGCCACTTCGTCACCCGCTTTTACAATGATGCAGACGGGGTTTATGGTGCTCTTTGGGATAGTTTTGATGCGGTTTCGATGGCCGGGTTTCATATCGGCGGGCGTCCCAATGTATTGCTTATAGGGGCGGAGTTAGGTTCTACAAAGCTGGACGATGTGAGGCAGAAGGTTCTCGCCACCGGAGAGGTTGCTTCGGCAGATGTTTACAACGCCTATTCAAGCACTCCTTCTTTAAATGTTTTGAACAGTTACGAAAGTCTTCTCCTCTGGGGCAACGTCTCTTTTTTAGACGCATATACCCTCGGCAACAACGTTGCCAATTACCTGGATGCAGGCGGTGGAGTGGTGACGGCCTATTCTGCTTTTCGAACAGGCTTCGAAATTGAAGGGCGCTTTAACAGCGGAATATACTGGGCCATTACACCGGGTAGTGATGCAACCGGGGATTCTCAACTAGGCTCAATTAATGATCCCTCTCATCCGGTGATGAAAAACGTTTCCACCTTTGATGATGGTAGCGGCGACTCCTTTCGTATCGGTTCCACATCAGTTCAGTCCGGTGCGGTTATATTAGCGGAGTGGTCCGATGGCCTGCCGTTGGTTGTCAAAAAATTTATCGGCGGCTCAAGGAGGGTCGATCTGAACTTCTATCCTCCCTCCTCTGATGTATCGGGCAGTTGGCTTCCCGGAACAAATGGTGATTTGCTGTTGGCAAATGCTCTTTCCTATGCATCGGGGAGAGCACCCTATGCAAACAACACCTCATACAGCACGACAGCAGGTGTGCCCATAAGTGGCCGTTTAAATGCCTACATGGGGGATGGCTACATGCTTTCCTTCAGCATCACTCAAAATGCCCGAAAAGGAACGGCAATTTTTACAAATTCCACAACGGGTGATTTTATCTACAGTCCATATGCATCAGCTGATGGCCCGGACACCTTTCTTTTCAAGGTAAATAACGGTGTTGAAGATTCCAATTCTGTTGGCGTTACGATTTCCATGCCCGGAACCTACAAGGGGCCCTCATCGCCATCGGGTGGATGCTTTATCGCCACAGCGGCCTATGGTACTTCTCTTGCGCCTGAAATAAAGGTGCTCAGGGATTTCAGGGATGCCTACCTTTTGAATAACAGGCCGGGGAAGATGCTCGTTAACTTTTATTACAACTATTCTCCGCCCCTTGCGGACTTTATAGCGCCGCGTCCTTTTTGCAGAAAACTCGTAAGAAGTCTTTTGCTTCCTGTCGTTTACGGGATAAAGCATCCTTTCCTTATACTGGCGTTACTTGCTAGCCTTTCAGCCACTCTGGCTTTAGGACTTAAACAGAAGTATTCCCGCCTATACAAGGTCGCTTGATTTAGTCTGTTCTTGCGATTCAGGAGATTAATCGCTCATTTTTTATCACGGAGGGATGTAATGCATAAAAAAAATCTACTAATTACCTTAACAGGCCGGGACAAGGTCGGTCTCGTCGATCATGTGACAAAGATTGTCCTGGAATGTAACGGCAATGTGGAAGCGAGCCGGATGGCCCACCTGGGAGGTGAATTTGCCATGCTCATGCTGGTCGATGTTTCTGAGGAAAAGCACGACCACCTTCGAGGAAAGCTTGATCGTCTTAAAGGCGAAGGCTATGAGGTTTCAATCTGCGAAACCGAGCAGAGCGACCCTTCAAAATATTCAGGCTGGATACCGTACAAAATCGAGGTTTATGGCGCCGATCATGAAGGGATAATTCACAGTATATCCCACCATCTGGCGAAGTACGGCATCAGTATTGAAACGATGGACACCAATATGGCAAAAGCACCCATGAGCGGTACGCCGCTTTTTACCATGTCGGCTGTCATCATGGCACCACCGGACCAGCCGCACCACAAGTGGAGCGAAGAGATGGAAAATGCCTGTGACAACCTGAATGTGGATATCAAAGTCTCACCCTACAAAGGATAGGCGATTCGCCTATCCCTTTCCCCTCTGAAGCTGCCATGAACGAAACTGCGCCTGATTTGGTTTGCCTTCGCCACAATTGTTGCCTATAATTTATCCCTATGAGACAGTTTCAATACGGCAGGAGGAGCTTCAACGTCCTAAGGATTCTCTGGCACCTCCCCGATTTCATAAAACTCTACTGGCGGCTCTTCCGTGACCGGCGCGTTCCTCTCTACCTGAAGGGGATGCTCGTCGCCGTTTTTGCCTACGTCATTTCCCCCATAGACCTGATCCCCGATTTTTTCGGCCCCCTTTTCGGAATTGCAGACGATATGGTCTTCCTTTTCATTGCCCTTAAATATTTTATCGTCAAATCTCCGCCCGAAGTGGTGGACGAGCATATGAAAAAATTTTGGGGAGGACAATGATAAAAACGGAAGGGCTTACAAAGCACTACGGAAATTTCGAGGCATTGTCGGGGCTTAACCTCGATATCGCATCGGGCGGGTTCTACGGCTTTCTCGGTCCGAACGGCGCAGGCAAAACGACGACGGTGAAGATCATGGCAGGCTTACTTAAGCCGACGGCCGGCCGGGCTCTCATCGGTGGGTTCGACGTGATGAAGGAGCCGCTTAAGGCGAAAAGGATCATCGGTTTTATCCCCGACAGGCCCTACATCTACGAAAAGCTCACAGCACGGGAATTCCTCACCTTTTCGGCCCGGCTCTTCGACGTGGAAAAAAGTGTGGCCGACCGACGGATCGATGAATACCTCGATCTCTTCGCCCTCCACGACTGGCGGGATGAACTGATCGAGAGCTTTTCCCACGGCATGCGCCAGAAGACGATCATGGCGGCGGCGCTCATTCACAGTCCGAAGGTCATCATCATTGACGAACCTATGGTGGGACTCGACCCGAAAGGAGTGAAGCTGGTGAAACGGATACTGAAGGAGTTCTGCAAAAAGGGGGCGACAGTCTTCATGTCCACCCACTCCCTCTCCATAGCGGAGGAACTCTGCGACCGGATTGGCATCATCCGGAAAGGGCGAGTGATCGCCGAAGGAACGATGGAGGAGTTGAGAAAACTTGCGAAACAGGCCTCCCACGAGGCGGAAGAGCGTCTCGAAGATATCTTCCTCACCCTTACCGAAGAAGAGGGGAGCATTGATATTCCGGCGGACCTCCTGGAGGGGGCATGAACGGTTTTTTCCTCCTCGCAGGCTTAAGATACAGGATGATCGCAAACGGGTTTCGCCGTATCGATCGCGAGGGGACCTATAAGGCACTCTTCTTTTTCATCCTCGGCGCCCTCTTTGTCATCGGCGATTACAGCTTTTTCTACCGCGTCATCGACTACCTGAAAGGGGAGGAGATGATCGGCGCCCTCCTCATTACGCAACTCCTCGACATGATGGCGCTCACCTTCTTCGTCATGCTTTTTTTCAGCACCATCGTGGCGGCCATCTCTCCCCTCTATCTTTCGAGCGATCTCGACCTCCTCATCTCCTCCCCCATCGGGATCACCGCCGTCTTTGTGAGCAAATTCATCCAGACCGTGATGAACAGTTCCTGGATGGTCCTCCTCTTCGGCCTCCCCATGTTCAGCGCGCTCGGGAGCGTCTTCGGGCAAGGGGCAGGTTATTACCTCCAGGTGCTTCTTCTGTTGCTCCCCTTTATCGTCATCCCCGCCGCTCTCGGCATACTCTTCACAGTCTCGCTCATCCGCTACTTCCCGGCCAAGCGGATGCAGCAGGTGGTTACCTTCCTCATGGTCCTCTTCATAGCGGGGATTGTCGTCTTCCTCCGTTTTTTAAAGCCCGAGACGCTCTATCGGGAGAAGGAGATGGCCGACAGCATGGTGACCCTCTTTTTTAAGAGCCTCAGCGTGCCAAAATCCCCCTACCTGCCGAGCGCCTGGCTCACAGACGGCGTTATGTCGCTCGTCGTCCGCGATGGGGCAGGATTCGACAAGGCTTTTTTTCTGCTCTCCGTGACGGCCTTTCTCCTCTTTGTCATTGTCGTTTTCGTGGCGCGTGCCGTCTATTTCGCCGGGCTTTCCGAGGCGGGAACCACGTCGATCAGGGCGAAGGAAAGGGGCATCGACAGGGTGGAAATCTTTATCGCCCTCCTCCCCTTTTCTCCGCACCAGCGTGCGCTTTTTGTGAAGGATACAAAAGTCTTTATCCGCGATCCAGCCCAGTGGTCGCAGCTCTTCATCCTCGGCGCTCTGGTGGTGGTCTACATCTTCAACATCAGGAGCCTCCCCCTCGACAGCTACTATCTCAAAAACCTGGTTGCCTTCCTGAACCTCGGCCTCGCCGGGTTTGTCCTCGCTTCGGTGGCAATTCGTTTCGTCTTCCCCTCCGTCAGTATGGAAGGGGGGGCCATCTGGATCATCCGCCGTTCCCCCATCACTATGAGCAGCTTTCTCTGGGAGAAGTTTTTTGCATTCCTCCTCCCCCTCCTTTTCCTCGGTGAGGTTTTAATGATCGGCTCCAACCTTCTTCTCGATGTTGACCGTTTCATGATGATCCTCTCCACTGCCAGCATCCTGCTTATCACCCTCGGTATTACCGGACTCGGCGTAGGGCTCGGCGCCATCTACCCCCGTTTCAAGTTCGAGAACATAGCAGAGGTAGCCGCCGGTGCAGGCGGCATCATCTACATGATCCTCTGCCTCAGCTATATAGGCATCGTGATCATCGTTGAGGCGAACCCCGTCTACATTCACTTTAAACGGCAGATATTCATAGGTGATTTCAGCCGGGCGAGCCTTTACGCCGCTGTGGCGGGGATACTCATCCTTACGGCCCTAGCCGTTTTTGTCCCCATGATAAGGGGGATAAAGGCGTTGGAAGAGATGGATTTGTAGGGTTTGATAAATCTGAAATGATTTGAGCAGTACTTCCTGAAAGCGTTAAGAATAAATTTCCTCGAAAAGTAGTAGCTTTCAACCAGAAAGTTGCAATCTATTCTTAAATGTGATTTAGTTTAATATGTTTAGAAACACGTATCAGGAAAAGTTCCTTATAGTCAATATGGTAGCCACTTAAAGAATTGGAGAAATTTAAATGCAAAAGTTCTTATTAAATTTTCTAATAATTGGCTTTGTAATCTTTTTAAATGTAGATAAGGCTATCTCAGACGAGAATAAGAATAATTGTCCCTCTTCATTAAGCGAGATTTTTTCATCTATTAAAAATCATCTTAAGGAAAAAAAATGGATATACATTACATTTTCAGCTTGCCCTCAAATACAAGATGAGATAGTAAAAAAAGCTGACCAGCTAATTCATTCTAAAGATTTTGATCTATTAATACCTTTGATGCATAAAAGAACAATGCGGATAGTACGCAACACATTTTTTGCCGTGAGAGGGTATTCATTTAAAGATCTTTCACTAAAAGAACATTTCATGACTTTTCAGTGGTATAAACCTACAAAGAGTTCAGAATTAAAGTTCACAAAGCTTGAAATTAAAAGAATTAATCAGCTAAATAGCATTGAAAAACAATGGGAAGCTGAAGCAAGTGACGAGTATTACTCTACTGGGCAACCTAGGTTACCATCTAATCTTAATATTATTGAAGATGGTAAAAAGCGATATCTTAAACTCAATGAAATCAACATAGATATTACGCCCGAGGATAAAAGCTTTGATGACAGACCTGGCTATTCAATAGAATATTCAATTCGTGACATTCCAAATTGGAATTCAGTTCTAATCTGTCAAGAGATGTTACCCAATAATGTTGACACGGTAGATATACGGAAGATGGAGCTTTATTCAAATGAGGGTAAAAGGCTAAGTGTTATTTATGGGCCAGACAATGAACGGTGTCCCATAGTGTCGCCTGAAATGCCGAATGCTTTAATCCGTTATGCAGATGTAGGTTGTTGTGGTAGAATTAATGACACGTTATATACATTTGATAAAGGTTTAAATATTATTTCTGGTGTTGATTGTGGCGGACATTGTGTCCGTACGCGCTTCTTTTATGAAGCTAGCCAAGGTGATTTATTCTATTACGTTGTAACAGGTGTAGCTGCCGAAAGCATTAAAGATAATGTCTATTCTTATTTAGCACCAAAACATGGTGGTGGTAAAAGGACTAGTTACAGTTACAAGTATAGCAAAAAATCTTACGATAAAGAATCAAGTGAACCGAAGAAGTTTGTTAATAAGAAAATATTTAAAATTAAAAAAAATGGTGTCATTATCCCCATAGCCGAAGAAAGAAATAACTGTGAGATAACTTCTAGACCTATTAATAATGAGCGGTGGTGGTATAAGTGTGATGGGGGTAATTCAACTGTTGTACTATATCCCGAACCTTTGCCTACTGAACGCCTTTCAACTTCCATTCAACTTGGAGATAAATTAATACTTTTTTGGGCAAATCCTTCTTATAAGAAAGAGGTAGTTGGTACAACTATTGTTCCGTTATATATTGAAAAAATTAAAGCATATCGCGAAGAAGCATCAATAGTTAAGGAAGAAGTATCAACAGATACTGAAGAAGAATCATTAGATAATTTGGAGCAAATAGATAGACTTGGGCAAACAGCAATAATTGTTAACAATAACCTATACACTACTATTAACACGGTTCCCATGGGTAGCAAATATGGTCTGAACTCATGGCCTAGTCCCGAAATAAAGAAGTTGTCAGGGAAGGATGCCTGGGGTAAGTGGTCCCCGAAGATCGGAAACAGCGGACGAATTGTTCATCAGACCACGCACTCAGACGGCAACCGAGTATTCATTTTGCAGATAGGTAAATACTATGTGCCTGTCAGTGCGGATGGTGTGGAGTTCTAGTAAGAACTTCCTGTCAAGTATCCTAATTACACGAAACAATGAATTTGATCATACAAAAAAATGTCAGCACTGTAGGGCGGATAAGCCTTGCGCCATCCGCCGAACGGCTTAAAGATCGAAATGGGACGCAACTGAACGCAGATTTTCAGGATTAATCTTTCAACATGCGCCACCAGCGAATTCAAGTCTTCACAGCATTTCTTCATAGAGCGAACCTGCGAAGCTAAAATCTGTGCCCTATAAAAATAAATCTTTCGCCCTTTGTATTGGACCGAATTTGTTAATAAACATGCGGCGGATGGCGCGGGCTTATCCGCCCTACGGCTCTACGGCTCTGTAATACTCAGAATTAACCCTCGCTGAACAGTAGTAGCTTTCAACCCGAAAGTTGCAATATTTCCTCAAATATGGTTTAGTTTAACATGCTCAGTTTTTTGTTAGGAATATCCCGCAAAAAGTGCAGTAATTAATTGCCGCACTTCTGCGGCACAATCATAGGTTAGAAGCAAAGTAGGAAAAGTAATGGGAAACTGTAACTACTGCGGCGCACCCGCTGGATTCCTTAAAAAAAACCATAAAGAGTGTAGGCAGCGCCATGCACAAGGGAGATCTGAAATTGTCTCTATCGTTGGTAAGGTTGGTTCTGAAAGAGGTGATTTAAGGAGTTTAGAATCATCTATTGAGCAAGTTGCAGCATCTAGTCACATTGATAGGGAAACAATGAACTCTTTGGTTGTTTCCGGGTGGGAAAATGCCGTTGACGTAGCATTTGAAGATGGCATCCTCACAGAGGAAGAAGAATTTGCATTAAAAGAATTAAAACAGCATTTCTCTTTATCTAAGCAAGTGTTGGATAGAAATGGTGCATTTACAAGATTAGCTAAAGGCGCTGTGTTACGAGGCATTCTAAATGGCA
>CBDVDA010000036.1:0-26029 GCA_965372635.1 uncultured bacterium
TATTTTTCAGTACATTTTATTTCACAGCGACCAGAGCAAACGAAATATTTATACCAGTAAAGCGATAAAGTCAAGAGAACAACCCATTCAGTCCTCGACAGCCCTTCTCAAGTTTAGATTGCCAAATCGACCCCGTTCTGTTATAAATCTGCCTATGCGAATGACCGACAAGGTTTCTCTCACCATCGTCTTTATCCTCTTGCTTTCAGTCGCTTATTACGAATACAGGGTATCGGTAAACCAGATACCGGTAACAGATAGCGGCAAGGCAGAGGAGTCGCGTTACGCGGGGATTACATCGAAGGACTTGTCCCAGTTGATAATTGCCGACGCCGACGTGCTGGTTGTCGATCTCAGACAGAAGAGGATTTACAACAAAGGGCATATCCCGACGGCGAGATCGATCCCTTTTTCCGAGTTTGCGGCAAAAAGCGGGAAGATGAACAAAGGAGCAAATATCATCCTTTACTGTGAAAGCGGACCATGGAGCAGGCTCGCCTATGACCAGTTAAAAGAGAATGGATTTAAAAATATACGTATTCTCATAAATGGGTATGTAGGATGGAAATGGGAAATCAATGGAAAAATTGAAAAAATCGGTTAGAGACCCTTTGTTTTTTTCTTGACAAAGAGACCATATATTAATATAGAATAAAGCATTTTCCCCCGTCTTCAACTAACTCTATTTCAGGGAGATCGATATGCAAAAGATTTTTACCCGTCTCGCAGCAATCTCTTTCATACTGTTCGCTGCCATGATGGCAACGGCGCCTTCCGGTTTTGCTGCCGACGATGAAAACTGCTTGATGTGTCACAAATACAGAAAGATGGGGATCATCAGCCCTGAAGGAGCGAGGAAATATTACTACGTTGATGAACCGACCTTCATGCAGACCGTTCACTCCCGCGTCCCCTGCCGTGACTGTCATTACTTCATCAAGCAAATCCCCCATAAGCCTGTCAAAACAGGGGTCACCTGCGATACCAAGTGTCATGTTATAAACCCCGCCACCGGCAAGCGCTTCAGTCACAAACCGATTAAAGAAGTTTACGACAAAAGTGTGCATGGCAGAGAAAAGAAACCAAACAACGGGAACGAGAGTAAAAACATACTGGACAACAACAAGCCTTACTGTATCTTCTGCCATATCAACCCCATCTATAACCCCGAGGAACGAGACAACGGACTCCCCATGGAGACTGTAAACCGCTGTAATGTGTGCCATGAAAACCAGCAGTTTTCCAAGCATTTCTATATGCATACAGGGAGAAGGATCAACCAGGTAGGCCGGAAGCCGAAAGAAATCGTCGAGCTCTGCAACACCTGCCACAAAAATGAAAAGATGCTGGAAGAGCAGAAGGAGTTGAACGAGGCGGTCCTCCATAAAGAGATGCAACCGAAATTCACCTTCGCAGGCGAGTCCTATGAAGAATCCTTCCACTATAAAGTGATGAGGTATGGCCTGAAGGGGCCTGCAAGCTGTGTCGACTGCCATGTGAAGTCGGAAAACTACTACATGAACGTACACGACATTCGGAATTCTGCAGACCCCGCGTCACCCGTACATCCCGATAACAGGGCAGACACATGCAAGAAGTGCCATTACCACGGAGAAGCTGATGAGTCGTTTAAAAATGTCGATCCCCATCCGACGAATCGGCTGGACGACAATCCCTTTATCTACTACGCCAATATTGTTTATAACATCATTGCCTGGTTCTCAATGTTCGCCTTCCTCAGTTGGAAGATGCTGGAGACCTTCGGCAGGCTCAGAAATGGCGTTTACATGACTATTCAAAACGGCACGAGTTGGAGAAGAGATTAATTCTTAGCGAAACCCCTATTTCCTCAAATAGAAGGAGGCGATTTTAAAGATGACCACGCAAAATGAAAACATCGACGACCTGATTGAGAGTCTTCCCGACGAACTCTACAAGAAAGTCGAATCAAACCCGCTTGGCGATATCCATCGATACGGCATCCATATCAGGATTCAGCATGCACTCACATTCCTCACCTTTTTCTTCCTCGCCATAACGGGGCTGCCGATCCATTTCAGCGACGCCTTCTGGGCGAAGCCGCTCAATGCCGCCATGGGAGGGATTGAAAATACGCGCATCATTCACCGGATTAACGGTGCGCTCATGGCCTTCACTCTCGTCTACCATGCCATTACCATCGCACTCGGCGTCGCGAAGCAAATCAGGAACGGCACCTTCGATATCAGGAGAACGCAGGTACCGATGCTGAAAGACCTCTTCGACCTCATTCATGACATCAAATTTTTCATCGGCCTCGAAAAAAGAAGGCCCAAGATGGAGAAGTTCATGTACAAGCAGAAGGTACACTATCTTGCCGCCGGTTTCGGAAATAGCGTCATGGTCGCAACAGGGTGCTGTTTCCTCTTCCCGGACATTATGGCCAAGATCGTAAGCACCGTTTCTTTCGGAATAATCGATCAATACTATGTGCAGAGCTTTGCGCGGTTGGCCCATCCCCACGAGGCGGTACTCGCCCTTCTCGTTATCGCCTTCTGGCACTGGTACAACGTACATCTCGAGCCTGGAAGGTTCCCCATGCAGTGGACCTTCCTCACCGGCAAGATTGCGCGCGAGCACCAGATAGAAGAACATTATCTCGAGTATATGAGAGATTTGAAAAACAACCCTGAGGAGAGGGAATATATCAGTAAAGTCGCCAAGAAGTACGACAAAGGCTGACCATATGTATGACGAAACGACGCCTCACAGTTCCGCAGAAGATCATCGCATACGGCTCGCTCTTCGTCGTTCTGATCTGGATGGCAGGCGTTTTGATTTTTTTCTTAAACTTACTATTTTTTAATTCAGGAGATTAAGTTATGACTATGGTATATGTCGTTGTGGCCGTTCTGGTCTTTATTCTATTCCTGCTCTTTTATATTGACCAGAGAGTAAAGTACAGCAGGCCCCACGACAATGACGAACAAACCATATGGTCTATGGGCAACAGGAAAAACCATCCCGCCTGGGCATGGATGGTTTCAATTCTGCTCTGGACTATTATGGCATGCATCGCCTACGGCACGATCCAGTATCTCTTTTACGGGCACCACGGCCCTCACCTCGCATCGACACTCGGGCTGGAGGACCCTCACGCATCTGATGCACTGGAAGGCGGCATTCTCGAAGAGGTTACTGAAATCGGAAAAATGGAAAAGTTTCGTCATTTCCATAATCTCGTTGAAGATACGACGTTAAAAGACAAGAACCCCATCTGCTACTTCTGCCACGGCAACTTCCCACATAAACGTCGGCGTTTCATCAGAACCATGATGAACATGCATACCCAGTTCATTGGCTGTTTCACCTGCCATGTAACCGGATATGACGAAAAAGAAATCGCATTCAGATGGAAGAACTACTCCAACAATCATACTCTAGGACCTCCCTTCGGACTTGCATACAATGAAGATACGGGGAGACTGGAGGAAACAGACGATTATTACTCCAAGATCATCGGTTTTATCAACAAAAGAGGCATAGAAGAGATGCTTGAAATCCCGGAAGATTCCCCCATGGCACTCGAATACCTCGCCATCAGGAATAAATTTTCCAAGGATGTAGCGCTTCAGGGCGCGTTCAAAAACAGGATCCACAAAAACGTAATGCCCAAGGGACGCTTCTGTACGAGGTGTCACACATCAGAGAAAGAGAGTCTCCTTCCTTTCCGTTCGCTCGGCTTCAGCGATCAGAGAGTGGATGACCTGACGGGCCTCAACATCGTCGGCATCATCCAGAAGTATAAAGGCTTCTACATCCCCTCTCTTTACAGAGGCCAGGACAAGGAAGAAGAAGAGCAGATCAAGACACTCATTGGCGTTGAGAAGAAAGAAAAGCCACGGGCGCCTGTAGGGGCGGCTGCATTCAATCCGAGGGCGTGGTGGAGAGATAAATACTTGAAGAAAGAGATGGCGCCTGAGAAGATGTGGGCAAAATAATTATTCTCCTTTGATGTTGTGAAAAACCAGCAAGGGTGTGGTAGATTATTTTACCACACCCTTTTTTTATCTGATCTGTCGATGAAAAAACGTGTGCCCATATTATTCCTGATCTTTTTTCTTCCGTCGATTGCTTTCGGAGAGCGCCAAAAAGCGCCTACCCACGAGATCAAAAAACTCTTTGAAATCAACAGCAGCCAGGCAGCCGTCCTCGACCAACCCACTGATCTAGTCGTCAGTTCGACGGGAACGATCTATATCGTCGATGGCGTAAACAACAAGATATCCGCCTATGACGAGCGAGGCCAATTCCTGTTCAGCTTCGGCAAGACAGGGAGCGGCCCCGGTGAGTTCAATGCACCCGTAGGCATAGGCATCGCCTCCAACAACGATCTTTTCATAGCAGACCGGGGCAACAGGAGGGTCCAGTTTTTCGATTCAAAGGGGACCTTTAAGGGACTCATCGACCTGTCGAAACATGGGGTCGTTCCCATCGATGTGGCCTTCGATTCTGTGAATCGCCTCTGTTTCATAACGGACAACAAGAAACACAGGATCGTCGTTTTCAATACGGCAGGGCAGTTCGTCAGGGAATGGGGGGAGCGGGGCGAACAGGATTACGACTTTCGCTATCCCGCAACCATCTGGCTTCGGAATGAGTATCTCTACATCGCAGATGTCCTGAACTCCCGCGTCTCCGTCTACACCAAGATGGGAAACTTCATCCGCAAGGTGGGGCAGTGGGGCGTCTTGCCCGGCCAGTTCTTCCGCCCAAAGGGCGTCGCCGTCGATGACGCAGGCAACGTTTACATCTCCGACAGCTACATCGATATCATCGAAGTCTTCAATGCAAACGGCAAGTTCCTTTACGTTCTCGGAGACGGTCGGGGTAACATACAGCGCTTCACATCGCCTGGCGGTATATTCATTAAAGGAAACAAACTCTTTGTGACGGAGATGCTTGAAAACAGGGTTTCCGTATTCCAGGTAAGGTAATGCAGAAGCCTGCTTTCATGGTCTGTTTTTTTCTGCTATCCGCCCTCACTTTCTTTTTGGCGCCCCTCCCCTCCGCATTTGGAGCACGGAGCATATCTGCACAACGTGAATGTGCCACCTGCCACATCATGTGGCTTGACCAATTTCGCCAGAAGAAAATAGAACCTCTTCTCGAATTAAAAGCCCAGCCTGTCATCATCGCAGGAAAGCAGGGCGTCGTCAGTACGGAGAGGATGTGCTATACCTGCCATGACGGATTTATCCTCGATTCGAGATTCGCATGGAAGGACAATAAGGTCAACTTCCATCCCATCGGCGTTACACCGAAACGGGTCGAAATACCGATAAGAAAGGACGGCACGGAGGCCTTTCCCCTCGACAAAAACGGGCAGGTCTATTGCGGCACCTGCCATTCGGCCCACGGCGTCTCGTGGGACACGAAGGACAGCCCCATCTTCCTCAGGGAGAACAACAAAGACTCCATGATGTGCATGATCTGCCACATCAACCGGGCCACAGGCCCCGTGGAGGGCAACCATCCCGTCAACAAGACCTCAATTGAAATTCCGAAGAAGATAGATCGGCTCGGCGGAAAAACAGGCGCCTACAAAAACCAGATCATCTGCCAGTCGTGCCACAGGGTCCACGGGGCGGCGGCAAAAAAACTGCTCATTACAAATAATGACAACTCCCAGCTCTGCGGTATATGTCACAGCGACAGGTATGCAAAGGATATGGGCGAAGCGCGTCAGATGCACACCCACCCGGTGAATATCACCTCTGAAAAGGTTCAAATAGACAAGATAGTAGATAGCGGCGGAAAGAAAGGGGTCGGCGGCGAAATCATCTGCCAGAGCTGCCACAAGCCGCATTACGCCAAAAGAGGCAAAGGAATTCTCGTCAAGGAGAACCACGACTCCGGCCTCTGCAGGACATGTCATACCGACAAGGAGAGCCTCTTCGTCACCAAACACAACCTTCAGAAGACTGCCCCCACGACGGTCAATGCAAGAGGGCAAACTCCCCTCCAGGGCGGGCCTTGCAGCGCCTGCCACTTTCCACACAGAGGGAAGAGCGCCAGGATGTGGGCAAGGGATTTTGTAACCGGCGAAGACACTATCTCAAATATGTGTAAAAGCTGTCACTCCGAAGGGATGCCGGCGAGCAAGAAAAAGGTGGAGTCCCATTCTCATCCCATATTTGCCGACATCGACAAGGTAGGGGGCGAAACGACCCTGCCGCTCTTCACAGCAGAAGGCAACGTAGCCGAAGCGGGCGGTGAAGAAAAAGGGCGCGTCGTCTGCGCAAGCTGCCACAATGTCCACCAGTGGAACCCCAAATTCCCACGTGCAGGGACCTTCGAAGAGGAAGGGGACGCCACAAACAGCTTCCTTCGGACCGCCGCCGCACCCGCGCCCGACCTCTGTGTCAACTGCCACCGCGATAAGAAGTTCATCGTCAAGACAGACCACGACATGAGGGTAACAGCGCCGAATGCGACTAACCTTCAGGGAAACAACGTCTTGAAAAGCGGCGTCTGCGGCGTCTGCCACATGATCCACAATTCACCGACAAAGGCAAAGATATGGGCAAGGCAACTCTCAGGAAGGGGCGACATTATCGCCCAGCTCTGCCGTTCCTGCCATACCCAAAACGGACCGGCAAGCAAGAAGCAGACGGGGCGGTTTACACATCCCACAGGAAAATCGGTTTCAAACATCAATATCACCATTGCCGATGACGGCAAATGGAGCCACCCCTATCTCGACGCCATTGGAAAAGAGGAACGCGTCGAGCTTACCCCCCTCCCCTTCTTTGACCGGGAGGGGACAAAGAGAATCAGGGGAGAGATCTCCTGCGGCTCCTGCCACGACCCTCACCGCTGGAACCCGAAGGAGGCGAAAGAAGGGCGAGGGAAAAACCGTGAGGGCGACGGCACGAACAGTTTCCTCCGCATAGCCAACGACCCTGACTCTACTCTCTGCAAAAATTGCCACGTGGAGAAGCGCTCTATCGTCTTCAGTAAACACAACTTGAAACTCACCGTGCCCGGCGACAAAAATATAATGGGACGAACGGCAAAGAAGACCGGCATATGCAGTTCGTGCCACCTCCCCCACAACGGTACAGGACCGAAGATGTGGGCGAGGGAACCACACAGCAAAGGCGATTATGTTGAACGGCTTTGCAAAAGCTGCCACGAAAAAGGGAAGGCCGCCAAGAAAAAACAGGTAGGCGCATATTCTCATCCCGTGGGACGGTCCATCAAAACACTCGGCATCGATCCCGTTTCGAGAAATGTCTGGAAGGCAACCCTTGAGGAGGACTATGTCGATTCAGCAAAACTACTCTTCCCCCTTCCGCTCTATGCAGTGACAGGTGAAAAAGTAGCGGACGGAAATGTGAGTTGCGGTTCCTGTCACGACCCACACCAATGGGACCCGGAAGTCTATCCGAGAGAGGCGCTGGTCAAGACCGGAGAAATATCGAGTAAACTTAAAAAATTCTTCTCAAAACTGATCCGAAAGATACGCAAGGAAGAGGGGAACGGAACCAACAGTTTTTTAAGAATAGCGAATGCGCCGGCCTCGAACCTCTGCAAGAACTGCCACCTCGACAAAAGATCCGTCGAACTCTCGAAGCACAACCTCAATATTTCAGCCGACAAGGAAAGAAATGTTCAGGGGCTCACACCGCGGCAGTCGGGCAGTTGCAGCGGCTGCCACCTGCCGCATAACGGGACAGGCCCAAAGATGTGGGCACGGCCTCTGAAAGACCAAGGCGACGACATGTCGAAACTTTGCAAAAGCTGTCACGATAAAGCATATGTGGCACGCACCAAACCGGTGGAAGATTTTTCACATCCCGTCTATGCCGACATATCGAAGGCCGACGGCAAAACCGACTTCCCGCTTTACAGCGCGAGAGCGGTAAAAACGACGAAAGAACTCGGCGGGAGAGTGGTTTGCGCCACCTGTCACGATCCTCACCAGTGGGACCCAAGAGACCGTCTAAGCAAGGCAGGCGCTTCGAAAAAGGTGGAAGGGACGGCGAGAGACAGCTTCCTCAGGAAACCAGCCTACCCTGCCCCCGAACTCTGCATCAACTGTCACGGTTCGAAAAAATATGTAGAATTTACCGATCATGATATGACCATTACTGCTCCGTCGGCGAAAAACCTCAGCGGCAAGACAGTTAAGGAAACGGGGAAGTGCGGTTTCTGCCATATGGTTCACAATTCACCAAACAATAACCGCATTTGGGCTCTTAGCCGTGGGCCCGGTGACGACGGAATGGAGACACTTTGCAGAAGCTGCCACATAAAGGATGGAATTGCAAAGAGAAAACGTCCCAAGTATTTCAACCACCCTATCGATATAAAGATCACCTCTACAAAGATGCGACAGAAAGGGAAAAAGGGCGAGATCCTGCCCGTTTACGGAGTGAAGGGAGAAAAGTCGAAAACAGGCATCATCACCTGCCCTACCTGCCACAATCCTCACCGTTGGAAGCCGAACACCGAGGAATACGGTGCCGGTAAAAACCTGGAAGGCGACTCCAACAGCAGCTTCCTCAGAAGCGTAAGCGACATCGCCTTCTGTTCCGACTGCCACGGCAGAGACGGCTTATTCCGCTACAAGTACTATCACGGCGCAACTTCGAGAAAGAGAGGGGTTTCAATTACCGGGGGAATGGGACGTTAAAAAGACTTTAACAACATACCTTTTTGAAGTACAGACCGAATAGAATCAACAAAAAAAGGGCGCATATGCGCCCTTTTTCATTTCTAGTTAAGAAGACTTCATTTAAAACTGGAAGGAAAGCGCCAATTCTCCTCGTACCTCTTCCGGCACTTCATCTCCGTCATACCTCGTCTTTTCTTTCGACATAGAGGCGCCGAGATCGAGTTGGAACAGGTAAAAGTTGACTCCCAGCCCGGCAGTATAGACAATGCCAATATCGTCTTCAGAGAGATTTTTATAAGCACCGCCTCTCAATCTAAGAAACTTCAGCAGGTCGAGTTCAAGGCCACCACCAAGGACCTTGGACTTGTAATTGGGGGACACATTGGTATCGTTCTCCGTCACATCAATGTCAGCCGCCACAGTTATCCAGTTCCAGAGTCTCAGAGCAACGCCAGCCCTCACCTGTGGATCGAGTTCATAATCACCCGGTCCCGCCCAGTCAAAAGTGGGAGTGTTCAGGTTACGCCCCACCAATCCGGCACGAAATATCCCCTTTTTGTAAAGTACGCCGAGGTCCACACCGAAATCGCTGCTCTCCATGTAGTGATCCTTCGCCTCATCGAAAAAACTTTCAGTATCGCTATCGTAAATCAACTCATTAGTAAAATATGTCCTCGCCTTCATAAACTTCAGGTTAACTCCGAGGGCTAAATTGTCGTTAAAAGCATGCCCATAAGTGATAGGCACTTCAAAAACCAGTGCACCTCTATAATTCACGAGTGACGAGTTATTATCGAACGATCCACCCCCTGCCGTTTGCGATGCAAGTAGAGCCGTGTCATAGACATCGTCTATAATCTGCTGAGTCGCCGAGGGAACGGAACTGGCATCGAGCCCTTCATCAACAGCTTGTACATATCCCGTTGAATCGGCAGTGTTCCAACCAGGCAAGGCATCTATACGGGTTATCAAGTCAGACATTTCTGATGCTGAGAAAACATCGGGCGTAACATCTCCACTCCCTGTCATGGCAGCGAGTTCGGTGACCATGCTTCCCGATCCACTGGGGTTAATGTTTACTAAATCTAGAATGGGGCTAGCGGCAATTTCTCCCGCCCCCAAGGCACCCACACCGAAGTTCTTCAGCCGGAGATGTAGACCGGCATTGGCAAGCACCGTTACAGCAATATTCTCCTTGTTCAGGTCGCCCAGCTCAGCTACCAGCCTCACATAATCATCAACATTAGCAGATGAAAGAGTCCCCCCGCTAATCTCTGCTTTTAGCGTATCGAAATCATATATCTGTACGTCTTCAATCTCGGCTATTATGCCCTCGTGCGCCTGGTAGCCTATCCCCCCGTGGATATACATACCAAAATCTTTGTCGGAATGTTCATCCTTCTTCTTTTTCTTTTGTTTCTTAACTTCCTTCCCTATAACCAGGATAGTTTTTTCTTCTTCTCCTTCCTTTTGTTCGGCATTGGAGTCACCATCCGTTTCCCGTCCGAAAAATCCGAAGGCCGCCGGGTTCCAATACTGTGCCGAAGCATCATTGACAACTGCCACATGAGCCCCTCCCATACCAAGCGCCCGTGGGCCGATGATTTGCCACTGGTTCGCCATTACTGAACTCGCTGTCAGTGACAACTGCAACCCAACAATAAGTGTAACAACCTTTTTGATAGTACGCATATTTTTGCCTCCTTTTGATTATGGATATCTATAGTAGCAATCCATGAAGAAAGTGTCAAAAAAAAGAGGCGGCCAATGGCCGCCTCTTTTAATACGTCATAACTGCGAGTATGCTATGTCCAGAGAATAGAGTCGTCCCTAAAAATGATAGCTAATGCCGAGAGAAGCAACGGGATAATATTCATATTTATCCAGCGATTCCTGAAGGTTTCTCTCCTCCTGCTCTACTTCTGCCTGCGCAACTCCTAAAGCAACATTCGTAGTAAGGTCTACCTTCGGCTTCCCCTGGAAAACAACGCCAAGCTCGCATGAAAAGCTGAAGTTTGAATCTTTTCCGACGGCATTCCCCCAGCCGAGACTGGCGTAAGGCGCTACACTTTTAAAATCAATCACACCTGTTACGTCACCGGGCTGCGCGTTATAAATAGTACCACCAATATCATAACTAGCAGCCGTCGTTGATTTGATATTTATCTCATTCCCGTTGAAGAGCGCCCCCGCCGTGAGCCGGAAGCCGCCACCAAAGGGGTGATAGTCCAAAAGGGCCGCAGCAGAGGCGAGATCGATTTCCATATCGTATTCGATATCGTCTTCCGTAGCCGTTTCATCATGACTGAACTTATTTCCCCCTACCCTGAAGTTCAACTTCTCCGTCATGCGGATTGTCACCTCAACTCCACCACCGAGTGTTCCCGCCTTTATGCCGACGCCGACAGGGCCAGAACCGGCAAATACAGACTGACCGGACACTAGAAGAAAGCAGAAGCTAACTGACAATAAAACAATTATTTTTTTCATACCTAACACCTCCTATTTGCGATTATGGGATTAGTACCTGTAGTATTCCGGCTTATATGGCCCTTCTACGGGGAGACCGAGGTAGTCGGCCTGCTTTTCGGTAAGCGTGGTCAGCTTGACGCCGAGTTTAGCAAGATGCAAGGTGGCCACCTTTTCATCGAGCGTTTTTGGGAGCACATAAACCCGGTTCTCATATTTATCCGGGTTTTCCCAGAGTTCGATCTGTGCCATCACCTGGTTGGTGAAGGAATTGGACATGACGAAACTCGGATGCCCCGTGGCGTTGCCGAGATTGAGAAGACGCCCTTCGGAGAGAAGGATGATCCTCTTTCCGTCGGGAAATTCGATATGGTCTACCTGCGGCTTGATATTGATCCAGACCAGGTCCTTGACGGATGCCACATCTATTTCATGGTCGAAGTGTCCGATATTCCCAACGATCGCCTGGTTTTTCATTACCTCCATATGCTTCCGTGAGATTACATCACAGCAGCCGGTTGTGGTGACGAAGATATCGCCCAAAGGCGCTGCATCTTCCATTGTAAGCACCTCATACCCCTCCATAGAGGCCTGAAGAGCACAGATGGGGTCGATCTCGGTGACAAGCACCCTCGCGCCCTGCCCCCTTAGCGACTGTGCGCACCCTTTGCCCACATCGCCATAGCCGCAAACGACGGCGATCTTCCCGGCAATCATCACGTCCGTGGCGCGCTTGATGCCGTCGAGAAGTGATTCCCGACAACCATAGAGATTATCAAATTTGCTCTTCGTTACCGAGTCGTTGACGTTAAAAGCGGGCATGAACAGTTCACCCTGCTCCATCATCTGGTAAAGCCTGTGAACGCCCGTAGTCGTCTCCTCGGAGACTCCTCGAATCTTCTTGGCCAGATCGGGGTGCTTTTCATGAACGATGACAGTCAGGTCGCCACCGTCATCGAGAAGCATGTTGGGGCCGTCCTCTCCCGGCCAGGCGATTGTCTGATCGACGCACCACCAGTATTCCTCTTCCGTCTCCCCCTTCCAGGCAAAGACCGGTATTCCTGCCGCCGCAATGGCCGCCGCCGCATGATCCTGGGTGGAAAAGATGTTGCACGAACTCCACCGCACCTCTGCGCCAAGTTCGATCAGTGTTTCGATGAGTACCGCCGTCTGGATCGTCATGTGAAGACAACCTGTAATCCGCGCACCTTTGAGAGGCTTTGAGTTGCCGTACTCCTCGCGGAGCGACATAAGCCCCGGCATTTCACTCTCGGCGATTTCGATCTCCTTCCGGCCCCACTCGGCCAGCGACATATCTGCAACTTTATAATCTTCCGCTATACTTTTTGTCAGTTCTACACTCATATCAAACTCCCGCTGCCTTTTTAAGGGTTTCAGCCATATCCGTTCTTTCCCAGTAAAGGTCCTTTTCAGTCCTTCCGAAGTGGCCGTAAGCTGCCGTCTGCCTGTAGATCGGCCTCAAAAGATCCAGTTTTTCCACAATGGCCTTTGGCCTCAGGTCAAAATGCTCTTTTACGAGTTTTGCTATATCATCGGGCTTCACCTTCCAAGTACCGAAGGTATCTATCATAACAGAAATTGGTTCCGCCACTCCGATAGCGTAGGCAAGCTGCACTTCGCATTCGTCTGCAAGTCCTGCTGCAACGATGTTTTTGGCAACATATCTAGCCATGTAAGACGCGGACCGGTCTACCTTAGAGGGGTCCTTGCCTGAAAATGCGCCGCCCCCGTGGCTGCCATGCCCGCCGTAGGTATCGACGATGATCTTTCTTCCCGTGAGACCGCAGTCCCCTTTCGGGCCGCCTATAACAAACCTGCCCGTGGGATTGATGTGATACTTTGTATCATCATCGAGCAACCCGGCAGGGATAATCGGCTTGATGACCTTTTCAATCATATCTTTCCTGATCGTTTCATTATCGACGTCATCCGTATGCTGCGTCGAGATAACAACCGAATCGACCCTTACAGGTTTCTTATCTATATATTGTATGGACACCTGGCTCTTGCTGTCAGGCCTGAGATAAGTAAGAGTTCCGTCCTTTCTGATCTCAGCGAGCTTTCTTACAAGCTGGTGTGCAAAGAGGATAGTCATAGGCATCAGCTCTTCCGTCTGGTTACAAGCGTAACCAAACATGAGGCCCTGGTCTCCGGCGCCCTGCTCATGCCCCTCGGACTCGTCAACGCCCTGTGCGATGTCGGGCGACTGCCTGTCCAGGCTTACCAGAACGGCACAATTTTCATAATCAAACCCGATATGCGGATCGGTATAACCGATCTCTTTGAGGGTCTTCCTCACAACGTCCTGATAGTTGATAATCGCCTTTGTCGTGATCTCACCGGCCAGCATAACCATGCCGGTCGTTACCAGCGTTTCACATGCGACCCTCGACTTCGGGTCCTGCTCAAGAAGCGCATCCAATATAGCATCCGAAATCTGGTCTGAAACCTTATCGGGGTGTCCCTCCGACACAGACTCCGAAGTAAAAATAAAATCTGTCATTCCCATCGATTAATCCCTCCTGATAATTTTGTAAACTCTTAGCTGTAAGCGCTTAGGTTGAACTCCTGAAAAGTTAGAAATCATACCTCGATTCGGCATTCAAGTCAACAATTTAAGACATCGACACCGGACTCGGCAACCCTTAACTCCGGCACTTTCCTCTCTTTTCGCTTGACATATGTGCCCACAACTTGCTAACATCTCGAATTCTTAATTCAACTTTAACTCTGGAGAAGATCATTGGCAAACCATAAATCAGCCATCAAAAGGCAGAAGCAGAGCCTGGTAAGACGGGAAAGAAACAATACAGTAAGGACATCGCTCAAAACCATCACCAAGAAGGTCGAGGCGTCGGCAGGGGGAAAGGACGGCGAGGCGGCGGCAAAGCTTCTTCACAGCGCCATCATCGCCTTCGACAGGGCGGCGTCTAAAGGGGTTATTCATAAGAGGACTGCTGCGAGGAAGAAATCAAGGCTGAGCAAGAAAATTAACGCTGCCAGCAACTAGCAAAGACATTTTAAAAGATGATTACAAAAGAGCGCTCAGGCGCTTTTTTTCATTTTGGGTCGCCTGGAATTTCCGCATAAGTTAAAAAGAAAGAGTTCGAGGGCCTTCACCTTATCGATCCCCGTCGATTTGAATTTGATGTCCAGTTGAGCAAGCCCTTCAAAGGCATCGCCAAGTTCCTCCCCGGAAAAACAACGCACCTGTTTCAGATAATTTTTAAAGACAAAAGGAGGGAGCTTCACCCCCTTCTTCACATCGCCCTCGGAGCCGCCCCGTTTCATAATATCGAGGCCTATCCATATCAACCGGAGTTGCCGGGCGATCATGCTAAGGACCATAATGGGGCTTTCCCCGCCATCGAGCAGTTTTTTCAGGTTTCCTATGGATCCTTTCAGGTCTTTCGTCCCAATCGAATCGACGAGCTGGAAGATGGTCCGCGCCTTCACATCGACGGTAACCGCCTCCACGTCCTCAAGTCCGATCGACTTCCTCTCCCCCACATAGAGAGAGACCTTCTCGATCTCGCTGGCAATGGCGCCGAGATCGTTCCCGATCACATCGACGAGGTAGCTGCACGCCTCCCTCGATATCTCGTACCCCTTCTTCCCGGCAACCCACCTGATCCATTTCGGCATTTCACGCTCATAGGGACGGGCATGATCCACAGCCGCGCCGCTACGGTTAAATGCGAGGTATAATTTTTTCCGCTTGTCCACGTTTCGCCCCACAAGGAGGAGAATGGTCGAATTGAGGGGGTCTTCCAGGTAAGCCGTTATCTGCTCTTCGTCCGGGGCCTTCAGGCGATCGGCATCTTTAAGAACGACGAGCCGTCGTGGAGACATAACGGGGAGTGTGGAGGCTGCGCCGATGATTTTGGATATTTCCGTCTCGCCGCCATAAAATAGATCAAAATTGAAATCAACCATCACGCCATCGAGAGCCGATGCTTTCAGTTTCTTAAAGGACTCCTCCTTCAGGTAATCTTCCTCGCCAAAGAGATAATAGGCGGACCGAAGTTCACCATTTTTCAATTCCTTAAAAAGTTCCTCAGGCGTCATCAAAAACCCTCGACGAGGCTGTCGTGGATCAGTTCAGCCATTTTCCTCACAAGGAGTTCCTCCGCCTCTTCTCTCCGATTTCTCGTCAACTCCACATCTCCCGGTTCCGCTTTATAGTCTTGCCCTTCCCTTAAGTTCTTCCCCTTCCAGACCACCTCGTCATCCTGCCTTTTCAGGGTCGCCTCCGCTTTCATCTCCAGCCGGTAATCCGTCGCCGTATCGGATGAGGTGAATGAAACGGGACGGTCCGACAGCGACAGCACCACACCCCTCAAGATAGCATGAGACGTCTCCTCCGGCTCGATCTGTAAAAGCTTAGATTTGGAAAACTCTTCCGCAATGGCGGCAGCGAGGCGAAGTTCGATATCGGCGTCATCGGTTTTATTCTCGAAGGTCAAAAGGGCGACAGATTTGATCTCTTCGGGGAGGCTGTTCACCTGCCCCTTCAGGCTGTACCCGCACCCCGAAAAAAGGAGGAGGGCAAGAAACAAGACAACGCCTCTTAAAGAGCGACTTCGGCAGATATTTGCTAGGGCCGTCCTTTTCATTTGCTCACAACAATATTAACCAGTTTTTTAGGCACGACGATCACCTTGCGAACAGTCATCCCCTCTGTATGTTTCTGAACGTTCGGTTCATCCATAGCCGCCGCCTTGATCTCATCGTCGGTTGATGAAGCGGGCACGACCACTTTACCGCGCATCTTGCCGTTAATCTGGATAGCAATGGTCACCTCATCCTCCGTCACCACGGCAGGCTCGAAGGCGGGCCATCCCGCATCAGCCACCCGCCCCTCTTTGCCGAGGTTCTGCCAAAGTTCTTCCGAGATGTGGGGCGCAAAGGGGGAGAGGATAAGGATAATCGCCTCGACCGCCTCCTTGACCACGGCATTATCAGAATCAGACTTTGCATCGAAGGCGTAGAGGCTGTTCACCAGTTCCATGACAGCAGCGATGGCCGTATTGAAATGAAAGCGGTCGTCCATGTCGCTTGTCGCCTTTTTGATCGTCTGGTGCGTTTTTCGGCGGAGGCCCTTTCCCTCTTTAGAACATTTAGCAGACAATTCCTCATTGTCTGTTTCAGACACAGATTTAACCAATGCATGTTCCCCAACAGGAACTGCTTGAAAATATTTTTCTACATTCTTAACTAATTCTAGATTTTCGTAAACAAAGCGCCAGACACGGTTCAGGAAACGGTAGGCCCCTTCCACGCCTGCCTCGTTCCAATCGAGGTCCTTCTCGGGCGGTGCGGCGAAGAGGGAAAAGAGCCTCGCCGTATCGGCCCCATAATAAGAAATCAGTTGGTCGGGATCGACTGTATTCTTCTTCGATTTAGACATCTTTTCCCTGCGGCCCATAATCACCGGGGCATTGCATTCCGAACAGGTGCCGCCCTCGGCCTCTTCGGGTGAGAGCCAGCCGTGAACCTCACAGCGTTGCGACTCCATGCAGACCATCCCCTGGGTGAGGACGTTTGTAAAGGGCTCATCGCCGGAGACGAAACCGAGGTCGCGCATCACCTTGTGAAAGAAGCGGGCGTAGAGGAGGTGCATCACCGCATGCTCCACGCCGCCAATGTACTGGTCTACGGGGAGCCAGTAGTCTGTTTTCGACTTGTCCACCGGGGCGGTAGTATGTCTCGGCGATGCATAGCGCGCGTAGTACCAGGAGGACTCGACGAAGGTATCCATCGTGTCCGTCTCCCGCGTGGCCGCACCACCGCATTTGTGGCAGGTGGTATTGACGAAGGAGGGAACTCCCGCCAGCGGGGAGGCCGCCTTCACATCGAAATCAATATCTTCGGGAAGCGCAACGGGAAGCGACTCCTCCGGCACGGGGATGGTGCCGCATTTCTCACAGTTGATCATCGGCACCGGCGCGCCCCAATAGCGCTGTCGCGATATCCCCCAGTCACGGAGTCTAAAGTTGACCGTTCCCTTGCCCTCCCCCCTCTCTTCGAGAGACTTCGTGATGGCTGCCTTCGCTGACCTACTCGGAATACCGTCGAAATTACCCGAATTAACCATCTCCCCTGCCTCGGTGTAAGCAGCCTCCATTGTTGCCGAGTCGAGCGTCTCCTCCTCAGGCTGGATGACAACGCGGATTGGGATATCGTACTTCTTCGCAAATTCGAAATCCCGCTGGTCGTGGGCCGGAACGGCCATTACCGCGCCCGTGCCGTATTCCATGAGGACGAAGTTTGCCGTGTAGACGGGTATCTTCTCGCCGTTTACCGGATTGACGGCATAGCCGCCTGTGAAGACGCCCTCCTTCTCTGACCTATCGTCCGTCCGGGCAATCCGGTCGATCTTCTTCATCCGCTCCACGAAGGCCGACACGGCCTTTTCCTGGTCCGTCCCTGCGGCAAGCTTTGCCACCATGGGGTGTTCCGGGGCGAGGGACATGAATGTTGCGCCGAAGAGGGTATCGGGCCGGGTCGTGAAGACTTTTATCACGTCGTCACTGCCGTCCACCTTAAAATCGATCTCCGCGCCGTGGCTTTTGCCGATCCAGTTCCGCTGCATGGTGAGCACTTTTTCGGGCCAGCCGGGGAGTTTGTCCGTACACTCCAGCAGTTCGTCAGCATAGGCGGTAATCTTGAAAAACCACTGGTCGATCTCCTTCTGATTTACCTGCCCGTCGCAGCGCCAGCACTCCCCCTCGCCAGACACCTGCTCGTTGGCGAGCACCGTCTGGCAATTGTCGCACCAGTTGACGGCGGAGGTCTTCTTGTAGACGAGTCCTTTCTCATACATCTTGAGGAAGATGAGTTGCTCCCACCTATAATAGGCGGGGTGGCAGGTGGCAATCTCGCGGGACCAGTCGTAGGAAAAGCCCATCTTTTTAAGCTGGCTCCGCATATGGTCGATGTTTTCATAAGTCCACTTGGCGGGGTGGGATTTGTTCTGGATGGCGGCATTTTCCGCAGGCAGGCCGAAGGCGTCCCAGCCGATGGGGTGGAGCACGTTATAGCCCTGCATTTTTTTGAAGCGCGCCACCACGTCGCCGATGGAGTAGTTCCGCACATGCCCCATGTGGATTTTGCCGGAAGGATAGGGAAACATCTCAAGGATGTAATACTTCTCTTTAGACGACTCTTCCGAGGGTTCGAAAGTCCCCTCGTCGGCCCAGATTTTCTGCCATTTCGCTTCGATCTCTTCGGCGTTGTACCGCTCTTCCATCAAGTCTCCTCCGGGGTTTGAAAATAAAGGCCATCTCTCCGGGGGACTGTCCCTATTTACGGACGAAGCGCAGCGTAGTCGTAGAATAGGGACTGTCCCACCTGCCTGCGGGTATTTTCTAGTTGAAAACAATGGCTAATGGTACTTTTAAACTCCCTTTTTGTCAATGCGATTGGAAGCGATGAGAAGCGTTAATTCATCAATTCTCGCTTTCAAGCAGAGGAAGAGTTGACATTTTGAATTTGTAGGATATGATGAATATCTTAAACTCATAATTCCATGAACCATAGACTAGGATAAGTCGTCCTTCAATAAGGCATTTAGAACGCTTAATGACATGACGCCTTCCGAATACCCCAAGGTTCACGCCTCCTAAGCGTATCCTAAGCGTATCCTAAACCAAAAGTCCCTTACCCCCCCTCATCACAATATTTCCAAACGAATTTATATGAAAAAAGCCCCTTGACTCTATTTCAGGTCAAGGGGCTAAAAGAGCAATTTTATATCTCTTCAGTTTACATCAATCAAACTCATAGCAGCCCATGGACCATGGGTCAGTCCGCGTTACGCCATCCTTATCCGTGGTAAAGTCTGCAGAGAGGTTCAGGCCACCGGTGGAGATATCCGTAGTGGTCGAGCCCGTAAGGTGCCAGTCGTTGTCGTCCATAGTGGTGATATCATCATCCGCGCCGTCGATGTCCACGAAGACCGGGTCAACCGAAACGTTACCGCCCATACCGTTTATGATATCAGTAAGCGTGTTCACGTCCCCAATATCGATTATATTCACTCCCCCGTTGTCAGCATCACGATAGAGTGCAGGGGCGCACCTACGTGTGCGCCCTGATACTTTCAAAAAGCTTTATATCCCGCTAATCATCCCGCCGTTCCATGAACTTACGGTTGTTAAGGTATTAGGATTCGGCGCATGAGAGTCTGTAAGCCTGGAATCTGAAAAAGATATTGCTGATTCTCCGACAGCTATAACCTTGAAAGGGATTGTCGTAATCACAACATCACCGGCAATAGAAGATAGCTCCCCGCTCCCGGTGGGTCTTGCAACCCCTAAAGTCACCCGTCCTTCACTGCCGTCATCCAGTTTTATATCGTTAAGCCCCCCTTCAAAGTCCAGCCCAACCTGCTGGCTCCCCCTCCAGTTGATTATTGCAGGGTTGTAATCTATCTTGATATCCGCTCCATAGAGGCCATCAATGCTGCTTGCAATCACATCAATATAAACCACAGAACCGCTTGTGCTGCTCTTCTGCAAGCTTACAGTTCCTGTAGAAGTTGTAGCGTCAGACGTATAGTCCGCCGTATAGGAGGGGCCGACGACGACGCCACCTCCTCCGCCGCCACCTCCGCCGCAGGCGGAAAGGAGAGTTATTAAAGATAGCGCAAATATTGTTTTTATTGATCTTTTCATGGTCTTGTCTCCTCCTTTTCTTAAGGTCTGTGTTTGCCGAAGTTTGGCGCAAGCACGCCGAGATCGTCGCCGTCAATGATATTGTCGTCCACCATATCGGCAAAAGGGTTGAAGGTCGGATGGGTAGATCTCTTGCCGAATACAACGGAGAGAAGAATGAGGTCATAGCCGTCAACATTGCCGCTGTAGTTTATATCTCCGCCAAGTAACGCCGCATCGGTAATAACAAAGCTCACCAGCGTCGCCGGAGAATACGCATTCCCGTCATAGGCTCTGATTATAGCGGTATAGATCGTGTCCGGCTGAAAACCTCCTGTAATGACCGGTGAGTAGCCCGAGCCGGGGGCAAGGCTGCCCATTGCATCCAGTTCTGCTCCGCCGTTGCCGATCCCTTCGACAAGTGTCGCGCTGTAGCTTGGCGTTGCCCCTTCCGGGTCGCTGCTCGCCTCGAATTGTATAGTTATGGTATCGGAAATTCCAAAACTGGAACCGTTGATGGTTGTCACAACGACCGGTGTAGGCGGAAGGTTGCTCATCGGCGTCGCTCCGGCGTTATAGCTATCTGTATAGGCAGCGCTATCATCCTTTAGGGGATCAAGGCCGTTGGCCATCTCCCAGATATCGGGTAGACCATCTGAGTCGGAATCGTCCAGGGCGCTGTTGCTTACATAAAGCGTTCCGTTTTTGTATTCAACGAGGTCGGTAATACCGTCGCTGTCACCGTCGGTAGCGCTGTTGTCACCGGACAGCCCTGCAATAGCCTCGACAATATCGGGAATGCCGTCCGCATCGCTGTCCGTCATTGTGCTGTTATCAACAGATGCGTTAGTCGCCATGAGGTATTCCTCGCCGTTAGTGAGGCCGTCATTATCAGGGTCTTCAAAAAGGTCATAGGTATTGGGATCTGTCCCTGATGCCGTCTCCACAGCATCGGGTACGCCGTCGCCGTCTGTATCGGTCATATCGGCATTGTCCGTATTTGGGTCGGAGCCCAGCAGGTATTCCTGAAGGTTGGTAAACCCGTCCACGTCGGCATCGGCTGTTACCGTGGCGCTTGTCCCGCCGAAGTTAGCCACCTCCCAGCTGTCGAGCATATTGTCGCCGTCGAGGTCGAAGGTGTAGGTTTTGTTGGAGGCTTCGCTAAGGTTCCCCGCAATGTCTACGCCTATGAACCTGACCGTTGTATCGCTGGAGAGCACTATCGGTTCCGTATAGGGGATGCTCGGGTCGGATCCGTCGGTGCTGTAGTAAATAGCGCTGCAACCGGAACCGCCTCCATCGCTGCAAACTATGGTGATGGATTGCGCGGTAGTGTACATGCCGCTTGCCAACGTCGTAAGGATTGGAGCGGTATCGTCTATGATGTCCTTGTTCCAGAAACCGCCTACAACGATTTTGTCCACGGCGATCGACTCGCCCACCACAGACTGCCCCAAAGTGCCGGTCATTTTGTAGCTCGCCGAGTTTGATTCCCCGCCGCCGCCGGAGATTACTGACTGCGGCATTTTAAAGCTGCCGCTCGACATATGCGCCGCCATTCCCGGCAGTGGCTGGACTATCACCGCCGCAACCACAACAATCATCCATATTATTTTTTTCTTCATCTTGCCCTCCTAAATTAGACAGGAACATTCCCTTTTGAATCATCTGCCTCGCGTAGCATCTTTATGTTTTTCATTAAATTGTAAAGATGCATTCATAAGGAAAACCCTGTCTTATCTCTATCTTTGCCCTTCCGAGACTTTTTTCCTTTGATAACTTTTCTCGCAGGGGGATATTGCCACTCTTCTTAGTTTGCAAAACTCCAGCCAAGGTTCTCTATGGTGATAATGTTTATCGTACCATCGTCCTCCAGGATGCCATTGCTGATGAGCATATTCCTTATAGCCGTACTCGATAGATCATCGCCTGCAAATCTGGCTTCAAACTCGGCCTTCGTTTCATTTGGCTGTGGTTTATAACTCCTGTTGTCTATGACAGGTTTGTGATTCTCAAAACCAGATCTTACAGCTGTTACGAAATAATCAAATTTAAATGTGCCCTTTCCGTCTCTAAATTCTTTTACAACTATATTTTCATTATTGCGCTCAACCACGGCCAGGCCGTAAGTGTCTATTGAGTGAGGCGTAACCTGAACCTGAAGCCCTTCACTTGCCGCAACAAGAGCAAAGTAATCAGGGAAAATCACAATAGCCTCTCCGTTAACCAGAGTTGCCGTGCCCCGATACATTACCATTGCCTCCGGAGCTTCTGCCGAGATGTAGACTATTTCTTTGGCCGGGTCTTTTGCGTGCGGTTGGATAAACGACTTTGTGGTCGCGGTAAATTCGCCGACAACATGCGTCTTGCCATTAAAATAGCCTGCGTAACCTCCATTTGTGTTAACTCCATATATACCATATCCAGCAGGGCTGTTGCTTGCGCCATATACGCCTTTGGTAGCGCCGCTCGCAGCGGACGCGCTAGCATACACGCCTGTGCCGATTGTGCTAGTGCTTAAGCCAGTTACGCCGCGGGTATCGCCGCTCGCAGCGGTCGCTTCACCGTAAACGCCTGTGCCGCTTATGCTGGCAGTTGAGCCAATTACGCCGCGGACAATGCCGGTCGTAGCGGTGCTAACGCCCTCAATAACGGCGGAACCCGTTAATGTACTCGTGTTCGTAGCGTTTATTATGCCCGCTCCGTTTGCTCCGCTAAGCGTAAGTATCCCGCTGACAACAGAGGCCGAGATGTCAGTTAGCCCAGAGCCGTCGCCGGTAATCGTACCAACATCTAGATTACCTGTAATATCGACATCACCAGCAAATTTGCCAGCTAACCCGCTATTCGTATTCGCTCCGTAAACGCCTGCGCCGCTTGTGCTTGCGCTTGTGCCATATACGCCGTAAGTAGAGCCGGTCGTAGCTAAGGATTGGCCATGTACGCCTGCGCCAAAAAAAGTGCTAGCGATTGAACCATATACGCCGTAAGTAGTGCCACTGCCAGCCGTAGAAGTCGCTTTACCAGACACGCCTATGCCGTTATCGCTGGAGTTAGTGCCGGTTATTGTACCTGTGCCGGCGGTTGCGCCAGTAAGCGAGAGTGGAGCGGTGATACTTAGATTACCTATAATATCAACATCACCATCAAATTTAGCGGCCAAACCGCCTCCCGTGTTTTCTCCATATATGCCATAGCCATTCGGGCTGATACTTTTGCCATATACGCCGTAAGTAGTGCCACTCGTAGCAGTCGCTATACCATACACGCCTTTGCCGTTATCGCTGGAGTTAGTGCCGGTTATAATGCCCGCTGCGGCATTTGCTCCGCTAAGCGTAAGTGGTTCGGTGATACTTAGATTACCTATAATATCAACATCACCATCAAATTTAGCGGCCAAACCGCCTCCCGTGTTTGTTCCATATATGCCATAGCCACTTATGCTATTGCTTTGCCCCCATACGCCGTAAGTAGTGCCGGTCAAAGCGCTGGCAATACCATATACGCCTACGCCGCCTGCTGCGGCCGAGCTAAGACCGTAAACCCCTTTGGAAAAAGTTGCTGTATCTGTGTTTATGGCGGATATAATACCTGCGCTTGGATTTGTTCCACTAAGTGAGAGGGGCACCGTAACATCAGCGGCCGAGATGCCAGTTAGCTGGCTTCCGTCAACTGCCGGAAGTTTTGCATTTCCATCGAGCTGAACGATTTTATTTGCAGTAGTGCCTACGTCCACGTTTATCGTACCGTCAGTTGTAATAGGCCCGCCTGTTAGCCCCGTGCCTGTCGCCACACTGGTAACAGTACCACCCGGCAGGTTTGTCAGTCCGGAGCCGTCTCCGGTAATCGTAGCAACATTTAGATTACCTGTAATATCGACATCACCAGCAAATTTGCCGGCCAAGCCGCCATATGCGTTTATTCCGTAGATGCCCATGCCGTCTGGGCTGATACTTTCGCCATATACGCCGTAGGTAGTTCCACTGGCTGCTGATGCCACGCCCGATAAGCCTTTCCCATTTATGCTCTCACTCAGAGCCCATACGCCAATGGTAGAACCGGTTGTGGCCGTGCTAGCCGCCACAATTCCTGAAGAAAAATCTGTTGTATCTGTGTTCATGACGGTTATAATGGCCGCTCCGGCATTTGCGGCAGTGAGCGAGAGAGGTGCAATAACATCCGTATCATCATCAGCGGCACAAGCCCATGCAGCCCCATCCCACTTCATAATCTGGTCTGTGGCGCAACCGTTTTGATCTATTTTAGCTAAAGTAACCGCATCGTCGGCCAAATCAACATTAACAATCGTTCCATCGGCGATTTCAGTCGAACCTACACCTCCTTCGTCTATTGATATAGTGCCTGTTGTTGTAATCGGTCCGCCAGTTAGCCCCGTCCCTGTCACAACATTCGTAACAGTACCACTACTGCCACCTGGCAGGTTTGTTAGCCCGGAGCCGTCTCCGGTAATAATACCAACTACCTCAACATTACCATCAAACTTGGCGGCCAGACCACCACCCGTGTTTGTTCCGTAAACGCCTGTGCCATCTGCGCTGGCACTTGAGCCATATACGCCGTAAGTTGTGCCACTTATATCGTACGCCACACCATATAAACCATAAAGCGGCGCTCGGCCAAAAACACCAGTACCTTCCGAACTGAAGCTTTGCCCCCATACGCCGTAATTAATACCGCTCGAAGAAGAACCTACCCCCTTCAGGCCGATGGCATAATCGCCAGCGCTTGTGTTCGTGCCGGTTATAATACTTCCACCGATATTTGCGCCATCTAGCGAGAAGGGCGCAGTAACGACCGTATCATTATCGACTTCACAAGTAACTGTGCCTGCCGCATCAATTGCTCTTATTGACTGACCAGCAGGACACTCGCCACTAACACGACTTTGAAGGACACTCATATTTGCCGCTATTGTTACCTCACCCGTCGTGTTACCACCTGTGAGCCCTGTTCCAGCCGTAACACCAGTTATATCGCCAGCGCTAACAGCCGAGCACTCCCAGATTGCAGAGCCGTTATTCCATTTGGCAATCTCACCGTTACCGCAACCAAGTGCCGCAAGGGTGTCACTATTAACAATACCAGAGATTGCGCTATCAAGCTCACTTTGAGTTGCCGGGTCAAAATCCAGTTCATTAATTGAGACGCAAGACGAACACGTCAAATCCAGCCCTAAAAAAGCCGTTTTTGCCTGCACGCTAAAAGCTACACTCGTTAATTTTTGCCTGGGCGTCATCTCTGAGTCAGCATTTACTGCCAAGCCAAGAAAATGATCGGTTCCAGTAAATACGCTGGAGTTAATTGCGCTAGTCTCTCCAAGCGTTACTGTAAAGATACCGTTTGTAACTATCACTGAGCTTAGGGTCTCCGTCCAGAGCATGCTATTAGATTCATCATAAACCTTAAATGTAATATCAACTGAGCTATTTAGCGGCGCGCCAGCAGAGTCAGTTAGCTTGCCCTGATAGGTCATTGTAGTCGGCACGGCGGCGTTTGCACTTGCCGTAAAGATAAAAATGATGGCTAAAATTATAAAAGTCTTTAATCTCTTCATTATTTGTTGCCTCCTTTATGAATTGTTATGAATTTATATTTAAAAAAACTGAAAAACAGTAAAAAATCATCTTTCTCGGAAACATCTTTTTTATATAAGAAAGTCAGGCCTACGCATTCGACATTCCCGATTCAGGCGCAACTATCAGGCGCAACTATATGTCACCAAGACTAACAAATAGATTGCAAATTCATTTTTTTAGAACTTTTTTGGAATAAACATCACGCTGCAACTTGATGGGTATCTGACGGTCATGCCGCCTTGAACCATAAGCCGGAATTACAAAGACAAATCATCAGTAAATAAAATATTCTTTTCATGGGATTCTCCTTTAATTTTTAATTTTTTTTTAGAGTTTGCATTCGAGATGGAATGCTACCACTCGGCAGGTTACAGATTGGGTACATATGAGAAAAAATAAAAGAAGTGATACAACTACTTGATATTGATGGATATTTTTTTAATATTTTTCCAGTAGGTAAACAAAAAATAAAAAAATGCGTTTAAATGCAATCAAATGTGAGGTAGCAGAATATTGGTGAGATATTGGGCTTAAAAGAGTAGAGAAGAAGTTAGTCCTACTTTGTCATATTACGAAGATGTCCTTCGACAAGCTCAGGATGAACGGTAGATTGCAAACTTTCC
>CBDVDA010000037.1:0-25908 GCA_965372635.1 uncultured bacterium
ACAGGAAAAAAGGGAAGACCGGAATGGCTGAGCACCGACTTTATACTCGGTTATTTCGGCAAGAAGAAATCATCAGCGGCCAGGAAGTACCGTCAGTTTGTAGAGGCAATGATCGGCAACAGATCTGAGAGTCCCTTGAAAGATACAGTCGCTTCAACGATTCTTGGCGGTAAGGACTTTGTTGCGCAGATAACGGAGAAATACATTGGGAAGAAGAGAGACCGGGATTTGCCGGCATTGACGGAATTAAATAAAAAATATTCAATCAAGGAGATGGCGGAAAAAGTTCATCTCTTCACTGGTGGTGACGACAAACTTGCAAAAAAGATGGGAATATATCTGTGTCATACGTATAGCGGAGCTAAGTTGAAAGAGATGGGAGAGTATTTCGGAATAAGCGAATCGGGAGTCACACGCGCCAGCCAGAGGTTTGGCGAGAAGGCGGAAAAGGACAAAGGGATGAAGAAATTGTTAATGAGGGTTGTAAAGGAGTTGGGGTTGTCAAATGCGTAGACCTGACCCCTTATGTGACCGACCCCTTATGTGACCAGGAGGGGGTAGGGGAGATTTGATCATTAGGTAGATTATGAAAAGTATAAAACATAAAATAACGCGCTTCTTCACGGCCCTTGCCGTCCTTTGCTTCCCGGCCCTTGCGTTGGCGGGCAACGCCATCTACAGCTACGACGCCTATGACCGGCTTACGCGGACCCTCTACGACAATGGCCCCGTAATCGACTATACTTACGACGCGGTGGGGAATATGGCGAGCCGAACGGTGATCGACACGGTGGCGTATTTGAGCACGGCGGGAACGGGGCAGGGGACGGTGAATGATGCCTCCACCCCTGCGCCTGAGTCGTGCGGGACGGACTGCTACATCTACGCCGCCGGGCAGACGGTGACGCTTACGGCCAGCCCCGGTGCGGGCTACCTGCTCGTCTCATGGTCCGAGGCGGCCTGTGGCAACTCCCTCACCTGCAGTTTTACAATAAACGGCCTGAAACACGTGACGGCCAACTTCTATCCTACAAACTACCAGATGTACAACCAGTCTGCCGGTACGAACGGAACCGTCGAGGCCTCGCCCTCTTTCTTCAGCGGTTTTACCACCGTCGCCTACGGCTCGAACATGACCTTTAACGTCACCCCCGATGACGGCTACGTGACGAGCAGCGTCCTTATTGACGGCGCTTCCGCCGCCATTGCCGACAGCTACACCTTTTCGACTGTTAACGCCAGTCATAGCATCGATGCTGATTTTACCGAGGACCCCGTCACCGTCTCCCCCACATCAGCCGACTTCGGCACCCTCGAATGCGGCAGCACTTCGACGGCGACGACATTTACACTGGAGAACACGGGATCAACGGCCCGGACGGTTGAATCGGTGGCTTTCTCCGGCAGTGCCGAAACAGAGTATTCCATTTCAAGCGACAACTGCACGAACAGCACACTGTCGCCAAACGCAACCTGCACCGTAGACGTCACCTTCTCCCCGGCCCTAAAATGGTCCGGCAGAACAGCGAATCTGGTCTTCGGTTTTACCGATGAAGGGACAACGACGGTGCGTGCCTATCTCGTCGGGCAGGGCGGTGAGACCTGCGAGGGGGATATGGCGGTGCTGCTTGCCGTTTTGAACAGTATACTATTGAGACCTGGTGAGATTACGGTGACGGCAGGAGAAGGCGGCAGCGTCAACAAGCTGAGCGAGACGACCTTCGAGATCGTTCCCGATGCGGGGTATGGAATCATGGACGTCAGTGTCGATGGCGTCTCTCAAGGGGCTATTTCCATCTATACCTTCACAGATATAAGCAATGATCATACTCTTTCAGCCACATTTATTGAAACGACGCAGGGGACGAACGGAAACATCAACTGGGTGAGTGAGGGGACTTTCGAGATCGTGCCAGACGCCGGATATGAAATCCTGGGCGTCAGTGCAGACGGCGTTTCCGTCGGTATTGTTTCCACATATACCTTCACCGACCTTACCGTGCCTCACAGCCTTTCAGCTACTTTTATAAGTATTACGACGGATGAGAACGGTGTAATCGATATTGTCGATAGTTACACGGTAGAAATAACCCCCGATGACGGTTTTGTGGTGGAGGATGTTTTGGTAGACGGCGTGTCGGTGGGGCCGGTAACGTCCTACACCTTTACGGATACATCGGTGGATCATACGATTGAGGCAAGCTTTACGGTTGATCCGGGCTGGCTCATACCGCTTTTAAAGAGTATTATCGGCGGCTAAAGGATTTAGTCATAATAATTAAGAGAACTGCCGGGAGGAGGTGTTGAAATAATTTATTTAGCAATAAAAAGTTTATCCCGTTGCTTGATTCAAACTAAATAATGGAGGTCGCAAGATGAAGTTCAAAGTTTCGTTCATTTCTTTTTTTATAGTGATGCTCGCCTTTTGCGGGCAAGTATATGCGGGGACATACACCGGTACACTTGGCTCGATTCAAGTCGATGCTTATTATCTTGGCGATAAAGTCAATGTCGCTGTATCTGATCCCGGAGCAATAGTAAGCCGTGAAGCTTGCAGTACCGATGGCAATTACCAGTTTGCTCTCGATACCAGTACTAATGATGGGAAAACGGCACTTGCTATGCTGATAGCGGCAAAAATGGGAAATAAGACTGTATTTATAAAAGGTGGAAAGGGGTGTGGGGTAGTTTCGATTCTTGAAACAATTCGTATTCTGCGTTTGCTGTAGTGTAATCATTAGCATGGTCGCCGGCTGGGCAGTGCCCACCACAAACGATGATGGTTGAATGGGACGGGTTGTTGATGGGTTGAAAGGGCACGGCAGGCCGTGCCCCTACGGGGTGAAACCGATCAATTAATCGGTCGGTTCAACAAAAATTGTAGGGGCATCCCTCGTGGATGCCCGAAATTAAGGGCAGGCACAAGACCTGCCCCTACAGAGCGTTCTTTTTTTCTAATGCCTTCCCGTAAACTTCAAGCGTCCTCTCCGTAAAGAGCGGCTCGCTGTACTCTTCTTCCACAAGCACGGCAGGGCGCAATAACGGTCGGGCATTGCGCCTAATATCTAAGACATTTATGCTTTTTGGAGTGCAAAGGTAATGCTGCGGAGATAGTCGGTTTTCTTGGCGGCCTTTGCGGCTTTGCGAGAGGAGGGGTTTAAGGACATCCCCCTCAATCCCCCTTTTCAAAAGGGGGATGTGGATGAATCCCCCCTCTTTTAATATGGCGATTAAAGGAGTTTCGAGATCGCTTTTGTAAACGCTTCCAGGTCGCTCAACCGTTTTTGAGCAATTCCGAAAACAATTTCATTTTCTATCTTTGCGTAAGAGTGGACGATCAGGTTTCTGAAGGAGGCCATATCCTGGAGTTTTATCCGGAGCTCTTCCGTAATCACGTCATTTTCCCCGAGAATCCCGAATATGTCCCTGTTGTCTTCAGGTTCCCTGTAACCTTCATCGGAGATGATGTGGTTGCCCATGTCAAGGCATGCTTCAATGGCGATATGGAGGGTTCGTTCCACAAAACGCTGTAGTTTGACGTCGTTGCAATACTCCTGAAATGAGACGTTGCCCACAGGTTTCAGATCGGCCAGATATCCATGAATAAGGCTGATGAGACGTTCTATTATTATGCGATCCGTCATGTTATCGCCCGGACCTGTGAAGAATCCCTTCCATATATTTTTTGTGCATGGGGAGATAGTCGAAGTATCTTTTCCTGCTTAATACCTCCGCCGCTATCCTCTTGATCCTGTCTCTTTCAAAAATCACTCTGCCGTATTTCCTGATCTGGTGCTGAAGAATGGGGTTTGCTTTGTCCATAAAAACCACATCGACGGTTTTGCCTGTCATGTCTTCCAGTTTGCCGGTCAGCTTCAGTTTGTAATCGAAGTTGGCAAGATAGTCAAAGTTCTCTTCCAGGATGAGGGCAAGGTCTATGTCGCTTTTTTCAGTGGCATTGCCTTTAGCCGCAGACCCGAAAAGGTAAACTGCTGTAACAGCCGGTTCGTGAGATAGAAATGAAATGATTTCTTCAAGATTTATATGCATAACGAGAGAATATCACAGGGGATATGAGATTTCAAGGCATCATGGTTTAGTCAGTATGCGTGAGGCAATCCGCAGTTGAGAAAGGGGTTCTGCCGTGTTTTAAACTTTAACGGGGTAATCGCGGAATGATTCGACACAGATTTCCACAGATTTTTTATGATTAATATTGAAAGAATTGAGGCTTTTAAAGCTCTTGAAAATCATATTAAATCCGTGTGAATCAGTGTCAATTTTTTTTTATTTCTCTCTTAATCCAGCTTCTCCACTATCCCCGGCAGTTCCTTTGTCACTACCTCCCATGTAGCCGCATCGAGGCTGTAGACTTCGAGATCCGTCTTTGCGGTGATTGTTTCTCCCGAGGGTGTCTTTCTAAAGAGTGCTTCTTCGCCGAAATGTTCCCCTCGTGAGAGCGGGGCCGTTTTTCCCGCTGTCTTCACTGACCCTTCCCCCTCCCTGACGATAAAGAGACGGTCCACCGATTCGGAAACGGTTTCCCCGGCCTTGAAGGATTGATAGGTCATCTTTGCGGCAATTGCCTCACGCTCTTCGTTGGTGAGTTTGGCAAAGGCGTGAACGTGGGAGAGTTGGGTATTGAGGATCCGTTTTTTGTAGGCTTCTTCCAGTGCGTCCCTGAGCCTCGGCATTTCGTCGATGTAGGGCTGTAGGCTCTCTCGGCTCAGTTCCAGCAGCGTGGCAGGCGTGGAGGCCTTTACCGTGGCCGTTCTCGGCTGCGGGTGGAGGAGGGCCACCTCGCCTAAGAACTGGCCCGCCTTCAGCTTGGCGAGGAATATCTCCTTTCCGTCATCTCCCGTAGTGACGATATCCACCTGGCCCCGTCCGATAATAAAGAGCGAATCGCCGTGGTCCCCCTCACGGACGATCACCTCTCCCGGCAGGAAGGAGAGGGCGGAAAGCTTTCGCGTCAGCCCCTGCTGGTCTTCCGCCGTCAGTTCGGCAAAGCAGGGAACCTTCGCCACCAGTTCGACAGGTGGAAAGGTGAGCCCCTCTACCGGCCGCACCTTCATCCGTCTCAGTATCCCGTCGATCTCTTCCCCTTCCGCTTTCAGCACCTTGTCGGTAATGGCGCCGTGCGCGTAGAGTTCCTTCAATGTGCTGAGTTCTGAATTCAGGCGGCACCTTTTGAGGATGCCTTCTTCAACGATTGCAACGTACTCAGGGAATTCACCTCGCAGTATTTCGAGCCGCTCCGTCGTTATGGAGCAGAGTTTCTCGTAAAAGGCGCGCGTTTCTTCAATCGCTTCAGCCGAGTAGGCCTTTTCTTCTTTCAACCTGTCCAGTTCTTTCAGGACATGGTAAAAGGCGAGGAGCCGTGCCCGTTTCCGCTCGTAACTTGCGGCGATCTTGTTCGTCTTGTGTCTCATGAGCGCCCATTTGCAAACGATGCCGATGAGGTTGTAAAAACCGTCTATTAGAAGCGTTACTAGGGACCCTTTTTCTCCCTCCCCCATCACCTCGTGCCCCTCCTTGATCCGGTCCAGTTCGTTGTCGATAATGTGAAGCATGTCGCGCAGGTTGTCTTCGTTCATGATCCCCTGCTCGAAGAGTTCGTGGTAGTGAATCCGCTCCAGCATAAGGGTGTGGCGCGTCACCATTTTTTTCTCTTCTTCCTTGTCGAGTCCTTCCTCTCCGGAGCGGAAGGCGGCAAGTTCATCTTCTATCTCTTTAGTAAGGGCATTGTATTTCTCTTCGGCGTTTTTTACGGCCTGCGGGCTGATGGCACCCTCTTTTGCAAATTCGAGCATGTGGCGCCACGCCTTTTGCTTTGCCTGGAGGAGCGCCTGGAGCCGCTCGAACTTTTCTGCAATGGAGTAGTTGTTCAGCCCGAGGGCATTCATGAGGGGGTTGATGGTGAGGCCGTTCACGATGAGCGTAAAGAGGACAACCCCCAGTGTCATCACCAGGATGAAGGAACGCTCTTCCAGTTCTTCGGGGATACTGAGTGCGATGGCGACGGCGAGGGCGCCTCTCAGCCCCCCCCAGAAGATGACTGTCTGGAAGCGTTTGTCCACCGGTTCGGCCATTTTCAGCTTTCCGATGAGGGGGACGAGGGTGAAGACGGCGCCGGCCCGTGCAATCAGGATTGCCGCAGAGGCGACGGCGATGGCGGGCAGGCTGGCCAGCATCAGTTGCGAATCGACGCTTAAGCCGACGAGGAGGAAGATGAGCGAATTACAGACAAAGGCAAAATATTCCCAGAAGGATTCCATGTGCTCCTCCACGGCGGGGGATATCTTGTTCCGGCCGTAGCCGCCCATGGTGATGCCCGCTGCAACAACGGACATGACGCCGGAGACGTGAAAGAGGTGCTCTGCCGTGATAAAGGCGCTGTGGGCAAGGATTGTGGTGAGCGTAATCTCTACGAGGGGGTCGTTACGGACCATCTCTATGGTGCGTGAAAAGAGGACGCCGAGGATGACGCCTGTGACGATCCCGCCCAAAAAGACGATGAAGAATTCGAGAAGTCCATTGATGACGGTCATTCCCGTAAAGTTGCCGAGTAAAGCAACTCCGAGGATGATCTTAAAGACGACGAGTGCCGTACCGTCGTTAAAGAGGCTTTCCCCCTCTACGAGAACGTTCAGCCTTTTCGGCGCGCCGATCTCTTTAAAAAGCGCCACAACGGCAACGGGGTCTGTAGCAGAGATGAGCGCACCGAATAACAGGGCCACAACGAGGGGGAGGCCGAGGGCAAAGTGAACGATGAAACCCACCGTGGCCGTCGAGATGAGGAGGGCGGGAATGGCGAGCGTCATGATCGGCACGATATTCCGCATGAGCAGCTTGGCGTCGAGGTTGAAGGCCGACTCGAAGAGGAGCGCCGGGAGAAAGACGAAAAGGACGACATCAGGCGTGAGCTTGAACATGCTTACTGCATGGAGGGCGGGAATCTGGTGAGACGCCCAGCCGAGGAGAAGGCCTATGATGACGAGAAGGATGGTGAAGGGGAACTTGATCTTTTTGGCAATGATGGCGACAATGGATGCCGTGAAGAGTAAGGTCATGGTCGCCATGACCATGTCGAGCGTCATACTTTCATGCATGTCACACTACCTCCTTCCAGATAAACTATACCATACTTTTCGAAGGATAGATAAAAAACCGTGCCGTAGTAAGAGGTTGAAAATGTGAACCGGTATTAATCGATGTGAGAGGCGGTATTTATCTGAAAACCTGAGGAGAGGCGTATCATGTTTCCGCATTGAGGATCATGACAATCCCGGCTAGGCCGAATACGATGTTCGAGCCGAAGGCGGCGAGGAAGGGGGTGAGGATACCGGCATGGCCGAGCGACACGTTGAAGGCCATGGTGATCCAGTAGATGAAACCGATGACGATGCTGATCCCTACGCCTGAGGCAATCCCGGCGCTCCGTCCCGATTTCAGGGCAAAGGGGATGCCGATTAACGGGAGAATGAGGTTGGCGAGGGGAAAGGCGACCTTGGCCATGAGATCGACGAAAAAGCGGCTGTAGTTCATTCCCATTTTTTTGAGCTTTTCGATGTGCCTGTTTAGTTCCTCGAAGTTCATTTCGTCAGGGAGCCGTTTGGCAACTTTAATGATAAAGTCGTCATACTTTTCATCGAATTCAAACGTCTTTTCGTCGAATTGCTCTACATCGATGGAATCTGTAAAACTTCGTATGACCCCTTTTTGAAAGACCCACTCCCTGCCGTTGAATGAGGCTCTCTCAGCATCAACCCTCTTTTCTACGTTGTATCCTTTACCCATGTAAAAGACGGTCACGCCATTGAGAGATTTTTTATCGACATCGATAGAATCGATATTGTAGACATTCTTCCCGCCGAAATACCATATTTTGTTTCGCTTGAAAAGCCACTGGCCCGACTTTGATCCGGGACGGTATTGTTCGATTTCTTTGTACCGTTTATTAGTAAAGGGGACGAGGTATTCGTTTGTGGCGATAGAGAAGAGACTGATCAAAAGGCAGAGAAGAAGAATGGGGGTTGATATGGCGTATATGCTGATGCCGCAGGACTTTATGACAGTAATTTCACTGTTTTTCGATAGAATGCCGAGGGTGAGCATGGTCGCGAGCAGCGTTGCCATGGGGGTTATCTGGGCCAGGATGAGGGGGATTTTAAAAAGGAAGTACTTTCCTATGTCGGCGAGTGGGACGCCGCGAGCCCTCAGTTTCCAGGACATGCTCATGACATCGATGGTGAGGTAGACGAGCAGAAAACTGACGATGCAGATCAGGAAAAGTTTGATGAAGTGACTTGAAATATAACGGAAAAGGACGTTCACTTTCTTGTCCACCCCGAAGCTTTTCTAAATAGATTCTTCGCAAGACCTGAGATATGGCCGTAGAGGAATTCAAAGAAAGAAATGATTTTTACTTCTGACTCATCGTTGGTCTTTTTGAAGAGATAGAGGCCGATTGAGAGGAAAAAAATGTTGGGCGCCCACATCGCGAGGAAAGGCGGGATTGTCCCCTTGTCGCCAAGCGCTTCGCCCCCCATGAGAAAGATATAATAGACGGTAATCAGCAGAAGGCTGTAAATAAAACCGTGTGCCTTCCCGGACCGTTTTCCCTGGATGCCGAGCGGTGCACCGATAAAAGAGAAAACGATGCAGGCGAAAGGGATGGAGAATTTTTTATGTAACTCGACGAGCAGGTAGTTGTAGTCCTGTCCATTTGCCTTCAACTCTTTCATCTTGCCGGTAAGTTCGGTGAGGCTCAGTTCGCGGTCCCCCTTTGGAACCTCTCCCTCTTTGCCGGACTTCACATCCATGTTGAGAGTGATGTCGTAGGATTTGAAATTAATGATCCTGTAATTTAACGGATCCTTTTGCCCCTCACGGTGAATGGCCCCGTCGTAGAGGCGAAGTGTAACGGAAAAATTGTCGGGGGTTGAAATGAGTTCTCCTTCCTTCGCCGTAATGGTGAGCGTCGTCTGTCCTTTTTTCTCCTCTGCCAGAAGAACGCCCCGGTAGCGACCGGAGACTTCGTCTTTGTCGCTGATATAGAGCACCATGTCTGTGAAGGTGTCGATCAATTTCCCCGGTGTGATGCTCGTGTCGGCATTCCGCATGACGATGCTGAAAAGGGTCGATTTGAAGGCGTGATTTCCAAAGGGGAGGGCATAGATCATCAAAAAGAGGGTGACGAGAAATGTGATGATGGAAAGAACGATCACGGGCGGCATCATCTGCGCGAGGCTTATGCCCGATGATTTGGCCGCCGTAATCTCTTCATCCGTCGATAACCGTCCGAAGGCGAGGAGGATGGCGAGCAGGAATGCCATCGGTATGGTAACCACGAAAAAGGAAGGAAGGATAAAGATAATCAGGTTGATCATCTCCGTCAGATGCACGCCCTTGCTTACCACCATTTCCGTCAGCCTGAGAAGCTGGTCCGTGAGCATGATAAAGGTGAAGATGGCAAGGCCGATAAAGAAGGGGACTGTTATCTCCAGTGCGATATATCGGTTCAATGTCTTCGTCATAAGTAGCCGAATTCTAGCGTATGATAGAGAGTAAAGTAAAGGTTTTAACTGGCCTTGCACTGCTGTTTGCGTTATATTGTAAGCCCGTAAATGAGAGTTGGAGAGAGGATGAGAAAAATCGATTATTCGGCGCTGATGGAGAAAGAATTGGAGTCTGTCCGGCTCTCCGGAAGACGTCCGAAACTGCTCCTCCACCTCTGTTGTGCGCCCTGTTCCGCTTACGTCATCCGGCTTCTGAACCGTCAGTTTAACCTTCTGCTCTATTTCTACGATCCGAACATTCACCCCCGCGAGGAATATGAAAGACGGCGTGACGAGGCGACGCGCTTCGCCTCGTCGGAAGGAATTACCTTTGAGGAAGGCCCTTACGACGTCGAGAGATGGTTCGACCGTATGCAGGGCCTCGAAGAGGAACCGGAAAAAGGGGGCAGGTGCGGTGAGTGTTACGACATGAGGATGGGAGAGGCGGCCAGGTATGCAAGAGAAAGGAACTTCGAATATTTTACGACCGTCCTTTCCCTTTCTCCCCATAAAGACGCCGAGCGGATTAACGCGGCAGGCTTGAAGTTTGAACGTGAATATGGTATTAAATATCTTCCCGCCGATTTCAAAAAGAAAGAGGGATTTAAAAGAAGTGTTGAAATCGGCAAGGAAAAAGGGTTTTATCGCCAGGACTATTGCGGGTGCTCATTCAGCATGAGGTAACGCGTGTCTCCGTTTAAGAAGGGGTGAGTCTTTGAAGTTTGTTTTCCCAATAATTGTTTTCCTGATTGCCCTTCTTGCCTTGGTGGGGTGCACCACTATCACGGGGTATCACAAAACCCTCACCTGTGCCACCTGCCACGATGGGAATGCGACTCTTAAGTCCCCGGCGCTCAAGAAACGGTCGAACCCTTCCGGAGTTTGTAAGGAATGCCACGATTTCAGCCACTATGGTGACCATCACCCCGAAGCGGTTACACCCGGCCCTTTCGGTCGCTTTGCGAAGATTGCACCCGGATTCATTCTCCAAAATGGCCGGATAGAGTGTCTCACCTGCCACCAGATGCATAAGGGGGAAATCTACACGAGCGGCACGAGATATTTCCTTCTCGGAGGTCCTTATAAAGACAGGCGGGGGATTTGTCTCAAATGCCATCAAAAGAAGAGCTTCGCCCGCATCAATCCTCACATCGGCAGGGAAGAACCTGAAAAAGGGCGAAAGGTCATGATCTGCCTCGTTTGTCACTATAAAGGAGGAAATGAAGGGCAAAAGGTGTCGAAGAATATCAAGGCCTCCGATTCTTTTCTTTGCTGGCGCTGTCACGAGATGATGGAGGCGGCATTTCTCGATAAACATTTTGGTCTCGATTCGATGACGGCGTCGGGTATCGACTACGGCATAGGAAATGTACAGGTGGAACTCGACGGAGAACTTTATCTGGATAATTTTAAGAGAGTGACTTGTTCAACTTGCCATAATCCGCATAGACCCTATGACCCCCAAAAGAAGAAAAGGGAAAAGGGGCGAATAAAACCGAGATCAGATAAGGTTTGTCCCACTTGTCACTAGATTTTAAATGAGATAGAAAAAGGCGTTGGAAAGGAAGATAGCTTGCTGTTTAGTAATCATATAAAGAGAATCGGTTGTTTTATGGTCGTGCTTGGGCTTATCTCTGCTGCGGGGTGTGCCATTACGGGAAACTATCACAGGGGCATAATGTGCAAGACCTGTCACGAAGGAAAGGCGGAGCCCGGCAAACCGGTATTGAAGGAAGGAGATAACCCCTCTTTGGTATGCAAAGAATGCCATGCCTACAACAGTGACGGGGATCATCATCCGAAATGGAAGATTTCTGGACCGCTTGGCGATACGGCGACGGTTGCCCCCGAATTTAAACTCGTCAATGGTGAGATGGAGTGTCTCACCTGCCACCGGATGCACCGGGACGGAAGATATACCGAGGGCGAGCGCTTCTTTCTCGCAGGCGGGCCTTATGCCGACAGACGGCAGATTTGCTTTCGTTGCCACAAGAAAGAGCTTTATGAAAAGATAAATCCTCATAACAGCATGATCGATGAAGAGGGCAAACTGGAGGCGCAAACCTGTGTGGTCTGCCATGCAGAGGTGCCGGACCCCAAGGTTGACAGGACTCGCGATGTGAAGTTCAGGGCCTCTGTGGCCTTTTTATGCTGGCGCTGCCACCCTTTGATGGCGCAGGATTTTATGGATAAGCATTATCTGAGAAAACCGTCGCGTGATACCTTTATCTCCATGAAGTGGAGCGAGGAAGACCATGAAATGATTCTTCCTCTCGATTTCGATGCCAGGATTACCTGCTCCACATGCCACAACCCCCACCAGCCCGGTGTAATGGTCGATGAACGTGCAAAAAAGGGTGCAGGTGAACAGAAAAGGCTAAGAGCTAAGGACCTTTGCATCAAATGCCACACCAGCGTAAAATAGGTTTTTTTGTCCCCCTTTTCCCTTCCAAGAACGGTTGAATTTTGTTAACATAATCTCCGCCACAGTCCAGTGGCTGCGGCCCTTTTTTTCGTAGTTTAGTGCTGGATTCGATAGTTTAATATTCTTTCAAAGGGGATTCATTTGCCAAAAGCGCCTGCTCTGACGCCCATGATGAGGCAGTACCTGGATATTAAAGAAAAATACCAGGACGCCATTCTGTTTTTCCGCCTCGGCGATTTCTATGAAATGTTTTTCGAAGACGCCGTAGAGGCGTCTAAAATCCTCGGAATTACTCTCACTACACGTAACAAAAACGATTCTAACCCCATTCCCCTTTGCGGCATCCCCTATCACGCGGCTCCCGGTTACCTCTCCAAGCTTATTGCCGAGGGCAAAAAAGTCGCTATCTGCGATCAGGTAGAAGATCCCAAAGAGGCCAAAGGCGTTGTAAAGAGGGAGGTGACGCGTGTAGTCACCCCCGGCCTTCTTGTGGACGAGGGTAACCTCAATTCTAAGGAAACCAATTATCTTGCCGCTCTCTCTCTTTCCAACTCTTTTTTCGGCCTCGCTTATGTAGATATATCAACAGGCGATTTTCGCGCCATGCAGCTGCCGGCAGAGGAAGCGTGTTCTCTGGATACTCTGAAAGATGAACTGCTCAGGATCGAGCCGAAGGAACTTGTTTACTCTCCACTCCTTTTAGAAAAAGTGAGTTCTTTCGAAGAGATCCTCACATTCTTCTTCTCCACCACACAACTTGACAAGGAGTACTGGCTTCACGATGAAGGAAGAGAGAGGATAAAAAAGCAGTTTAATGTTACCTCTCTTGAAGGTCTCGGCTGCGAGGAAATGGAGGCCGCTATATCCGCCGCCGGAGCGATCCTCAGATACCTGGAAGAGACACAAGGGTGCGGTTCGGGGCATATCGACCGGTTGAAGCCTTATTCCATCGACTCCTTCATGCTCATCGATTCGGCAACGAAAAATAATCTCGAACTGACCGTTTCGCTACAGGGCGGCGACAAAAAGGGGACTCTTTATCATATCCTCGATTCTGCGGAAACGGCTATGGGGAGCCGCTGTCTGAAAGAATGGATTTCCTATCCGCTCCAGGACATTACTAAAATCAACGGCAGGCTCGATGCCGTGTCGGCATTTTTTGACAGGCCGGGTGAAAGAAAGGAGATGAAGGAACTTCTTGGCCGCATATACGACATTGAACGGCTGAACGGACGGGTGTCGCTCGGCCGGGCGACGCCGAGAGACCTTATCTCACTCAGGAATTCGATAAAAGAACTTCCACTCATAAAAGGGGGCCTCGATCCCTTCGACGCTCCTTTTTTAAGGGATATCTCAGATAAGATAGATCCCGTACCTGAACTGGAGGCGCTTATTTCAGAAGCGATCGAAGACGAGCCTCCCATCAATATAAAAGAAGGCGGGATTATCCGGGAAGGGCACAATGCCGAACTGGACGAATTGAGAGAGATCAGCCGGGAAGGGAAAGGCTATCTGGCGAAAATGGAGGCGCGGGAAAAGGAGAGGACAGGCATCTCCTCCCTGAAGGTCCGCTTCAACAGGGTGTTCGGCTACTATATCGAAGTAACGAAGACCAATCTCCACCTCGTTCCTGATGATTATCTTCGGAAACAGACACTCGCTACAGCCGAGAGATTTATCACTCCCGAACTAAAGGAATACGAGGCAAAGATTCTTGGCGCCGACGAACGGATACGGGAGATGGAGTATGAGCTCTTTACAGAAATTCGTGAGGCGACAGCCACTTATTCCCAAAAGCTAAAAGAGACGGCCACGTCGATAGCATCGCTCGATTCACTCGTATCTTTGGCCGATGTGGCCGACCGGTATGGCTATTGCCGCCCTCAAGTCGATTCTTCGGAGTTGATCAATATCGAAGGAGGCCGCCATCCCGTCGTTGAGCGGCTGAATCCGGACGAACCCTTCGTACCCAACGATACGTCCCTCGACAGCGAGGACGAGCAGTTGATGATTATTACCGGCCCCAATATGGCCGGGAAATCGACCTACATCCGGCAGGTGGCCCTCATCGCTCTTATGGCGCACATGGGGAGCTTCGTGCCTGCCACGTCGGCGAGAATCGGCCTTGTGGACCGAATTTTTACGCGTGTGGGCGCCTCCGACAACCTTGCCAAGGGGCAGAGTACCTTTATGGTAGAGATGACCGAAACGGCAAATATCCTCAACAATGCCACCGAAAAAAGCCTCATTATCCTCGATGAGATCGGCCGGGGGACGAGCACCTTCGACGGCGTCAGTATCGCCTGGGCCGTGGCGGAGCATGTCCATGATATTAGCGAAAAGGGGGTGAGGGCGCTCTTTGCGACGCACTATCACGAACTGACGGAACTGGCAATCACAAAGGAGAGGGTGGCCAATTACAACGTGGCGGTAAAGGAGTGGAACGACAGCATCATCTTTCTTAGAAAAATCATCAAGGGGAGCGCAAGCCGGAGTTACGGCATTGAGGTGGGCCGGCTGGCAGGCCTGCCGGGAGAGGTTGTTGCGAGGGCAAGGGAGATATTGAGCAACCTGGAGACGGGAGAGTTTGTAGAGGAGGGCATGCCCCGTCTCGCTCTCCATAGGGCGTCCGTCGATAAAAGTGAAGACAAAAAGAAACAGATGAGCCTCTTTATGCCCGCGTCCGAACATGTGATGGAAGAGATACGATCGATAGATCTCACGAACATGACGCCTCTTGAGGCACTGAATCTTCTCGGTCGTTTTAAGGAGGAGGTATCTTAACTGCTATGAAAGGCTCTCTTTTTCTCATTCTCCTTAGCTTGTTTTTCTTCAACGGCAATTCCGCCGATGCCGCCCCGTCTGAAGAGGAACTCTACCAGGATGCGCGGGAAGCCTATTACTCTCTGCAAAAAGACGGAAAGAAGCGAAAATATCGCCATAACTGGTTGAAGGTGATCGGGCGCTACGAATCGGTTATAAAAAAGCACGCTGGTGGGAAACATGAAGATCAGGCGCTCTACATGGTGGCCAAGCTTTATTCTGAGTTGAGTCCATATTCGGAAAGCTCTGAAGATATCGATAGTTCCACTAAATACCTCGATAAATTGATCACGTCTCATCCTGAAAGCTCTCTGGCCGACGACGCCCTCTTTATGCTTGGTGAAAACTACGAAAAGAAGGGTCGGAAAAGGGAGGCTTACAAAGCATACCGTCGTATCGTTGATGACTATAAAGGGGGGGACAGGCTCGCCGATGCACGCAAAAAGGCCTCCTCTCTCAAGCGCTTTGCCGGTAGCAGGTTAACTCAAAAAAGTTCGCCCAAGGCTAAGAAGAGAAAGGAGCCAAAGAAAGAGCCGTTAAGGAAGAAGACAACCGATAAGGTTGCCGGTTCGGGCAGACTCACAGGCGTTGTCAAGGTGAGACATTGGTCTAATCCCAATTATACGAAGATCGTTATCGATCTCGATAATCCCGCGAAATATGAATATCATCTTTTGAGGAAAGATCCCGCTCTTGGAACTCCGCCTCGACTTTATATTGATATTTTTAATGCACGCAGGCAGGATTCATTAAAAGAAAAAATTCCTATTAATGATGGTCTCTTGAAACGTGCCCGTGCAGCCCAGTATGACCCCGAGACAGTGCGAGTGGTCCTCGATATTGAGAGCATCAAAGACTACAAAATTTATCCACTTTTAGGTCCCTACCGGATAGTCATCGACGTCTGGGGCGATGAAGTGATCAAAACACCGCACCTCGAAAGTCTTTTACAGGGAAATAAAAAAGACCGGAGAGGTCTCAAAGGGGCTCTTGACAAAGATGCCCTTTCTCTCTCAAAACAGCTCGGTCTCGGGGTTAGGAAGATCGTCATTGACGCCGGACATGGCGGGAAAGACCCCGGCGCTGTAGGCCCTCGCGGAACGAAGGAAAAACATATTACACTCGGACTCGCAAAGAGGGTGAAGGCGATCCTGGAGAAGGAGTTCAACTACCAGGTGGTCCTCACCCGTAAACGCGACCGTTATCTTCAACTGGACGAAAGGACGGCCATTGCCAACATGGAAAACGCCGATCTTTTTATCTCCATCCATATCAACGCCAACAAGAACAGGCGCGCCTACGGTATGGAGACATACATCATGAACGCGCGGGCCTCCGACAGGTTCGCCGCCGAGGTGGCGGCGAGGGAGAATGCCGTTACGCAAAACAGGATGGGAGAATTCGGCTCCATACTGGAATCGATCCTGGTGGACATGCAAAAGACCAACAAGATCAACGAATCGAGCAAGCTGGCATCCAATTTACAGAGAACGATGTACAAGTATATGTCGAAGCGTTACAAGGGGGTGAAAAACCTCGGCATTAAAAAAGCCCCATTTTACGTACTCATCGGGGCGAGTATGCCGAGTGTCCTCGTTGAGGCCGGTTTCATCAGTAACAAGCGCGAGGAAAAACGCCTTCGAAGCTCCCGCTATCTCGACAGTCTCAGCCGCGGCATTGCACTCGGTGTGGATAAGTATGCAAAGACGATCAAGCGACCCTCGTCTATCTGAGAAAGGGCGACTTCTCATGAACCCTTCATTTCAAAAGAAAACCTTCTTTTGCTGGAAAGGATGCAACTCCTGACCATGGAAGAAGCCGACGCCATTTTAGCCGCCCGCCGGGATTTCCTCGAAAATCTCTCTCCTAACGAGAGTGAGAATCTTTCCCTCGTAAAAAAATATCTTCAAAACTGTATGACGGCCGTTCGTAAGGTTCATGAAGCGAGAGGGGCCGGACATGAAGTGGTTGCCTTAAGAACCCTCGTGGTTGACGATCTCTTAAAGGCGCTTTTCGACCTTGCCGGGCGCGAATACTGCCTGAAATACCCGACTGCCGACCATAAGAGTGCCGTCGTGGCTATCGGCGGATACGGCCGGGGAGAACTCTCTCCCGCCTCCGATATCGACATCATGTTTCTCTACCCCTGGAAGATCACGCCCTATCTGGAGACGGTAGTGGAGCGGGTCTTGTATGCGCTCTGGGACTCGGGCCTCGATGTGGGATACAGCACGCGGAACATCAGTGATTGCATAAAGATTTCCAGCGATCTCGTGGCCAAGACCTCCCTTATCGATTCGCGCTACCTCTGCGGCGATCAGTCGCTTTTCGATGAGTATAAGAAGGCGATAGGAGATGACGTCTTTTCGAAAAACGTGGATGCCTTTATTCGAAATAAAATCGAAGAGGCCGACGAGAGAAGGATAAAGTACGGCGGCTCCGTTTACATCCTGGAGCCGGACATCAAGGAGGGGGACGGGGGGCTCCGTGACCTCCATACGGCGCTCTGGGCGGCGAAGATCAAATTCAAGGTAGAGGATTTTAAAGAGTTGAACCAGAAAGGGATTATTAACGACCGTGAATTCGGTGAAATAATGACAGCGTCTAATTTCATGCTGAGAGTGCGGAATGAACTCCATTTCCAGGGGAGCAGGAAGAGCGATCAGCTCACCTTCGACCTCCAGGAAAAGATAGCTACCAGTCTCGGATACAGTGACCAGCCGGATCGGCTCGCTGTTGAACAGCTTATGCGGGACTATTATCTGACGGCGAGCAATATCAAGGAAATCTCAGAGATTGTTTTAGACCGGTGCCTCGAATCGAATGTGAGGCGCTCTGTGGCCCGTTTTGTGACGAAGCGGGACCTCTCCTACGGATTCAAGCTCTTCGGCGGTGAGATTACCCTCTCCGACAAGGACCTCTTCAAAAAGGACCCGAGATGCATTATGCGCCTTTTCGAGCTGTCTCAAACGTACGGCGCACCCATCAGGGCCTTTGCAGCCGATGCGCTGCGGGAAAGCCTTGACCATATCGACGACGATTTCCGGGCGTTGCCAGAGGTGAACGAGTCTTTTCTCAATATATTGAAGAGTGAATGGGACGTGACGGGGACGCTTCGGCTCATGCATAAATTCGAGGTGCTCGGCCGGTATATCCCGGAATTCGGCAAAGTCAATTGCCAGGTGCAGCACGATCTCTATCACATCTACACCGTCGATATTCACTCCCTCTTTGCGGTGGAGGAGCTCAGGCGTTTATCCTTCGGCGAGTATAAGGAGCAGTACCCTGTCAGGACGGCCCTCATGGAAGAAGTGGAAAAGCCGGAACTCCTTTATTTAGCGGCGTTGCTTCACGATGTGGGAAAAGGGAAGGGCGGGAAGCATGAAGAGGTGGGGGCCGGGATTGCGGATCGGGTGGCGAGGCGGATCGGTTTTTCGGAAAATGACGCGAAGGATATCGTGTTTCTCGTATTAAAGCATCTCAGGCTCTCCCATACGGCGCAGAGACGCGACCTGACGGACCCAAAGCTGATCCTCGATTTCGCACGCGAGATGGAAACTCTGGAACGTCTCAAGATGCTTTACCTCCTCACCTTCGCCGATATTAAGGCGATAGGTCCCGACGTCTGGACGGAATGGAAGAGTGCACTTTTTTTGGACCTCTATACCAAGACGGCTGCCGTATTTGAACGAGGAACCTTCGAGATTGAGGAAATCAAGGAAAAGATTGCTGCAATCTATAAAGAGGTTGAAAGCAGTCTCGTCGATGATGAGATCCCGAAAGAGGTTGCCACTGCTTTTCTCGATTCCATGCCGGAGCGTTACCTTCTTTCCACCACGCCTCTCAAGATTGTCGAACATATGAAGGTTGCCGGGCGTTTCAGGGAGCCTTTGACGCTTGATATAACGCATAACGAGGCGAGGAAACATACGAAACTCATCGTCGTCACCCTCGATGTTCCGGGCCTCTTTTCATGGATCTGCGGCGTGCTGGCCGCCAACGGCATCGGTATCCTCAATGCCAAGGTTTTCAGCCGGAGCGGCGGGGAGGTTTTGGATGTCTTTCATGTTGAAGGGGAGGGGGGAGGCGTCGTTTCCGAAAAAACCAAATGGGAGAAGGTTGAAAATGATCTCCTCGACGTGATCCAGGGGGTGAGAAAGATTACCGATGTTGTGAAACGAAAGAAGAGTTCCATCCTGAAGGCGAAATACAAGCCGCACGTCAAAACGCGCATCATCGTAGATAACGAAACGTCGGACAGCCATACGGTGATTGAGGTCTTTGCACAGGACAAGTTGGGGCTCCTCTATGTGATTACCAGCACGCTTTCCAAGCTTAGAATCTATACGGACGTTGCCAAGATATCCACCATGGGGGAGCAGGTGACGGACGTCTTTTACGTGAAGGACAGCTTTGGGCAGAAGATTTTTTACGACGTCAAGCTCGACGAGATGAAGGCAAAACTGGAGAAGGCGGTTGAAAAATGGGTTCGAGGCTGATAATAGAAGGTTTCCTCGACTATATCGTCGTGGAAAAAGGGCTTTCCAATAACAGCGTAGAGGCCTATAGCCGCGATCTTTCCAAGTTCGAGGCATTTCTCGAAAGTCGAGGTGTGGAGGCCGTTTGTGCAAAGCGGGAGGATGTAGTTGCCTTCATGGTCTGGCTAAGAAAAGAAGGGCTTAGCAGCCGGTCTATTGCGAGAAACATGGTGGCGGTGAGGATGTTTTACCGTTATTTGAAGAATGAAGGAGTTGTAGAGGCGCTGCCTACGGAGAATATCGAACTTCCCCGCGCTTTCAGAACGCTGCCTGGAGTCCTTAGCCCCTCAGAGGTGGAGTTACTTTTAAAAGCGCCGGACACAAAAAGCGATCTCGGTTTCAGGGACAGGGCGATGTTCGAACTGCTCTACGCCACCGGCCTTCGTGTTTCCGAACTGGTGAGCATCACCGTGAACCGACTGAACCTGGAGGTCGGCTTTCTAGTCGCCATGGGAAAGGGGTCGAAGGAGCGCGTCGTTCCCATGGGAGAGGTCGCCATGGACTGGATCGCCAACTATATCCGCAGCCCGCGAGTGAAGGTGTTAAAAGGCCGGGAGAGCGACTTTCTTTTTGTAACGGCACGGGGGAGCCGGATGACCCGCCAGGGGTTCTGGAAGATTGTTAAGAAATATACGAAAGTGGCGGGTATTAAAAAGGAAATTACGCCCCATACCCTCAGGCATTCTTTCGCAACCCACCTCCTTGAAGGGGGCGCCGACCTCCGTTCCGTCCAGACCATGCTGGGGCATGTCGATATCTCGACGACGCAGATATATACCCACATTAACTCGGAGAGGCTAAAAAAGATTTACAAGGAATTCCATCCGAGGGCCTGAAAGGGTTTTCTGACAGGACTTGAAGGGTTTTTATTATCTCCTTGGATTATTGAAAAAGCCTGACTTTATCCTTCGACAAGCTCAGGATAAACGATATCCGTCGCACATTTCCTGTTTCCCCTTAAAAATCGATGTGGTATATTCATCACGATAGAGGTTTTGGGTAGAAAATAAATCTCATTTTTTCGGAAGAAACAAATGACTAAAGCATTAACACCACACGAAAAGTTATTTGAGCCATTGCAGGCTTTTGCCGCGCAGTTGACGGCCAAGTTTTCAGCGTTGGCTGCCGGTGAACCGGAGGATCAGCTAAAGCCGCCTGTTGATCAACTTTTCACTGAATATGGCAAGATCATATCACGTCATATTGTTCTTAAAGGGGAATCCAAATTAACTGACAGGCTTGGTCGCCCCGACTTTGCTGCGCACAGCGATACATTGCCAATAGGCTATGTAGAACTTAAGGCTCCCGGTAAAGGGGCCAATCCTGTTCATTTCAAGGGGCACGACCGCGATCAGTGGAAACGTTTCCAGAATGTTCCTAACCTGATCTACACAGACGGGAACGAATGGGCGCTCTACCAGAATGGCGAACTGGCTTCAAAGCGTATTCGTTTTGATGGCGATGTCCGAACGGATGGCGAAAAAGCTGTTTCTCAACACAACGCTGATGACCTCTTTCAACTCTTCGCAGCCTTCACATCCTGGTCCCCCATAGTTCCGAAAAACCCAAAGGAACTTGCCGCATTTCTTGCGCCGTTTTGCCGTCTTGTCCGTGATGAAGTGCTTGACTCTCTTGGTGATGCGGCATCTCCTATGCACAGCCTCAAGAGAGAGATAAAGGCTTTGCTATTTCCTGATGCAAGTGAGCAGCAATTCGCAGATGCCTACGCACAGACTGTTATCTTTGCGCTGCTTCTGGGCCAGATGGAAGACGCTAACGTCCTTGATCTACGTCAGACATACGACACCCTTGAACAACACCACTCTCTGCTCTCCCGGTCACTTGAGTTTTTGACCGATAAAGAGGCGCAAAAAGAAATAACCGCATCCCTCAGTATGGCGCAGCGTGTCATCCATGAGATACCGGTTGATATGCTCAAGGAGCAATCAGCAACAAAGGACCCTTGGCTCTATTTTTACGAAGACTTCCTTGCCAGCTACGACCCAAAGCTGAGGAAAGAATTTGGCGTTTATTATACACCTCTTGAGGTTGTTCACTGTCAGGTGCGCTTGATAGACGAACTCTTACAGAAGCAACTCGGAAGGCATATGGGTTTCGTGGAGGCAGGTGTCGCTACGCTCGACCCCGCCGTCGGGACAGGCACCTATCTGCTCGGTATCGTCGAACATGCGCTTACCCGCGTTGAAAAGGAAGAAGGCGTGGGCGCAGTAAAGGGGGGAGCCCGATCCCTTTTTCACAACCTGCATGGCTTTGAATGGATGGTCGGCCCATATGCCGTGGCGCAATTGCGGTTTTCTCAGGCTCTTACCAAAAAGGGGATATCACTCCCCGCCACAGGCCCCGGTATTTACCTGACCAATACCCTTGAATCGCCTCATACAAACCCACCCGCGCCCCCACTCTTCCACAAACCTATTGCCTACGAGCACGAGCGCGCCTTGAAGATCAAAGAATCTGAACACATCCTTGTTTGTCTTGGAAATCCGCCCTATGGCAGGCACGAGGCAGTGACGATTGACAATCGGGCCATTACAGGTGGGTGGGTCCGACACAAGGACAAAGACAACCCGAAGGCAGCGCCTATCCTTGAGGACTTTCTTGAACCTGCGCGTAAAGCGGGGTACGGTGTTCATTTAAAGAACCTTTACAATCACTACGTTTATTTTATGCGCTGGTCTCTATGGAAGGTTTTCGAGCATAAGACGGCCACAGGACCCGGTATACTCACGTTTATAACAGCCTCGTCATATCTTGACGGCGATGCCTTCGTCGGCATACGAGAGCACATGCGGCGGGTATGCGACCATATAGACATCATAGACCTCGGCGGCGAAGGTCGGGGAACGCGCAAAGAGGAAAATGTATTTGCCATCCAAACGCCCGTGGCAATTTTTATCGCATGGCGGAAGAACAAGTCAAACCGGGACACGCCTGCGCCTGTTCGTTATATCCGGCTAGAAGGAACGAGAGAGGAAAAGCTCAAAGCGTTGGATGCTGTGCAGTCCGCAGATGATTTGAAATGGGAAAATGTGGCCTCTGGTTGGCAAGAGTCCTTTATTCCCATTTCTTCAATGGCATTTAAAAAATGGCCTCTAATTACGGATTTATATCCGTGGCAACATTCCGGTGCCCAGTTTAAAAGAACCTGGCCCATAGCACCGGGAAAAGATGTGCTACAAGCCCGTTGGAAAGCTTTGGTTGATGGAAAAGAGAAAGCTGAACTATTTGTTGAAACGCGAGACCGCAAGATCGTTGGAAACTACCCCAACTTGATGGATGAAACTGTAAAGTTGGACCCCATATCCAAGGCAACAGAATGTGGTTTAATAGCACCCGTTCGCTATGCCTATCGTTCCTTTGATCGCCAATGGATAATGCCTGACAATCGATTAGGCGACTATCTTAGACCGGTATTTTGGCAGGCGGCTAGTGAGAAGCAAATATACTTAACGAGTCTGTTAACCAAACGTTTAGGCTGTGGGCCTGCGCTGACGACATGTTCACACATACCCGACATGGACCATTTTTCAAATCGTGGGGCGAAGGATGCTATTCCACTTTACCGTGATTCAAATTGTAAGCAACCAAACATATTGCCGGGTTTGCTTGAAATGCTTGCTGTGGTATATGGTAGTGCCGTCACGCCAGAAGGTTTTGCTGGTTACGTTTACGGTCTGCTTGCTCAGCCTGAATATACGCGGCGTTTTGCTGATGAACTGGCAAGCAAAGAAGTCCGTGTTCCATTAACCAAAGACGGCAAGCTATTTTTAAAGGTATCCGACTTCGGTAAGAGCCTTATCTGGCTCCACACCTATGGAGATCGCTTAAGTGACGCAGCTCATCCGAAAGGGAAAGTACCGAATGGCGCGGCCAAGTGCGTAAAGGCTGTGTCCGACAGTGAAGACAAATATCCGAATGAATTTCACTATACGGAAGCCACCAAAACCTTGCATGTCGGGGATGGTGAGTTTTCGCCTGTTAACTCCGAGGTATGGGCGTTTGAGGTGTCGGGGCTGAAGGTCGTTAAGTCGTGGCTCGGCTATCGCATGAAAGACAGAAGCGGCAAGAAATCATCGCCTCTCGATGAAATCAGCCCCCGTTTCTGGACGCATGAGTTTACCACGGAATTACTGAAACTCCTTTGGGTGTTGGAAACAACTGTCACAGGGTATGATGAGCAGAAAGAACTTCTTGAAGCAGTTCTTGAAAACGATTTGTTCACCGCTGATGAACTGCCAGACGTTCCTGATGATGCGAGAAAAGCACCTAAAGTACCAAAGTCAAAGGGAGAAGAAGCACAGGTTAGTATGTTTTAGTTAGGTTGTGAAAAGGTTAATAAAAAAAAAGTCTGATGTTTTTTTTTGAAGATGAAGAGAGCATCATTAAACTGGACACATAAAACCCTATATTTTTTCAATGCCTCATAATTAAAAAATGACTGTAGAAACAACAATTATTCATTGGCTCACAGGTAAAGCGTGCGATGCTATTCTAGGCTCATTTCGCAAGTCGGATGTTAATACATGCTTAGATAGATGGCGTAAGCGAGTAGAAGCTGCGGGCTATTCCATTTATGCAGAATCAATAAATCCGATAGATTCGCACGACTATGATGCACCATGTGCACAACGGCTTTGTGAAGTCCTTAATAATAATGATCTGCCGTCTATCGACATATTTCACGCCGCTTTGTTGGAACGGTGGGAAGCTTTGACGATAAAGGGACAAAACCTTACGAGCTTTTACCAAGCTGATAAGAAAGAGATACGACCTTATTTGCTTGAACTTGCTACCGAACTACGTGATTGTCATTTTATTAATAATGAAGAAACGCGCCGCAAACTTCAACTCAAGCAGATCGATGGCACAGATGAGTTGAAAGAGCTGTTGCAAAAAAATGTAACTTCAGATGATCTGAAAAATGAATTAAATGCCAGTGAAAAGCGTATTATTGAAACACTTAGGCATGACCACGTTAATCAAGAGCTACATACTCAAGAATTAAATGAAGTACTGCTAGAAAAATATCGATTGGAGGAAAGTCTTTCGAAGCGTATCACTGCTTTGAAAAATCATATCACTGAACTTCAAGATTTTCGGGATAGGGTACCCAGTAGTTCTGAGGCCTTCTTAAATGTGCAACATGATCTGTCAAAGGGGGACTATTGTTCGGCTGACAAAGCACTTATGGGTGTTGAAATAGCAAGTGAACAGGTGATTGAGTCTACGGCCTATGCAGCATACCTTCGAGGAGATATTGCGGAAAAAACGTTCCACTATATGCAAGCTGATGAGCACTATGCCAAGGCAATCAGGTTGAACCCCAATAATTCTGCCTACCTTATCGCACATGGTGAGTTGATGAAAAAGCTTAACCGCTTCGATCAAGCAAGAGAAGACTTAGCGAGCGCGTTAATATTAGACCTGGCTGATGACAAACCCTTAGAGGCTATGGTGAATCTCTACTTATTGCTTGGCAACGCGGAATATAGGCTCCAAAAATATAAAGACGCAGAAAACCACTTTAACTCAGCCCTAAACTGCTTATCAACCGCTGAGGCGGATCAAATACTTATTGCGAAGGTAAAATACCATAAGGGTTTAATAGCGCTAACCGCACCGCATTACGATAAAGCAAATATTTTATTGAGAGAGGCATTAACTGTTTTAGAAAGCAACTTAGGTATGTCTAATCCAGATGTTGCGGAGATACTTAGCATGTTAGGTGTTATAGCCGCACGCACTGACGGTTATATCCAAGCTCGACCATTATATGAGCGCGCGTTAGCTAGTAGTCGTGCGTATTACGGCGATTTTCATCCAGTCATTGCAATACGGCTAAACGGAGTTGGTACTGCGTGCGATGAGCCGTCAGATGCAAAGCGATTTTATCAGCAAGCATTGGACATGGATACTAAGATATTTGGCAATGACCATCCAGCTATTGCACTTCGGCTAGCAAATCTGGCAACTATTGATAGATTTTTTGAGGACTATCAGGCCGCTGAAGAAAAGTTGCGCGAATCATTACGAATCAATTTGTTGTACTTTAATGAAAACCACCCTGAAGTTTTTCAGACTTACGCGGCTTTAGGTTGGTTGTGTTTCGACCAGGAATTGTATGAGGAATGTTTTAATAACTGGCGTAAATCTTTGATAGGCGCGATAGCAACTTACGGACGCCACCATGCAGGGACGGCAACTCAGCATGTTAATATGGCACAAGTTCTCTGGGAAACAGACCCTCATAAAGCCCGATTGCATATAAAAACAGCTTATAAAATTTATTGCAAAACATTAGGTGAATCACATATAGACACCCAAGAAACACGCGATTTGCTTGATGAATATATGCCCTGACTATGAAAATTTACAGTAACTCATCGCCAAAAGATATTGTCAGAAATGCCTTTTATAAAAAGAAGGGCGAGGGAGACTTATTTCTGGAAAAAAATAGGGTCAGCGACTATTTTAAAACTAAGGAGAGGTGAATTCTAATTGTAAGTGCACCACTTGAGGTAAGTAGTGGACATGACGGGGT
>CBDVDA010000038.1:0-25899 GCA_965372635.1 uncultured bacterium
AGGCGTTTTTCATGAAGTCTAAAGAAAACGGTTACAAGTAATCATTAAGAGACAGGAATTTGGACGGTAAAAAAATAAAATTGATTATTGGCGGCATTGCAGCGCTCACTGTTTTGGGGCTTTTCGTGCTCCTCTTTGCAGCGTCGCACAGCACAATCGAGGCGAAAGGGTTCTGTGATTTCTGCCACACACAATATTACGACGTGAACGAATACGCCTTTAACGACAAGGTGGGCATGGAGAAGCCTTCCGGCATCCTTGTGGGCTGCGCGGAATGCCACCCCCAGCCTTACGCGGAATTCAAGGAGTCTCCCCACTTCGAGGCCGATGAAGATAAACGCCCGGGATGCGTCAACTGCCATGAACCGCACGGCTTCTTTAAATGGTTCCGCTACATGTACCAGGCCCCTCCTGAGTGGGAGGCTGTGCAAAGAGGTCTCCACGACAATACCTACTGGGAGGAGGAGGTGAGGCCCGGACTTGCGGCAAAGGCGAGGAAATCTTTTGTTGTTGCCAAAAGCAAGCCCTGCAAGGATTGCCACTTAAAGACCTTCAAAAAGAAGGTAAAGGCCCACAAAAAGAAGCTGGCTCAGGTCAATGATAAAGCGGAAGAACTCGTCTGCATCGGGTGCCACTATAATTTCGTCCATGACGAAGTCCCCTGGGACAGCAAGAAGAAGGACATCAAAAAATGGCTCGAAAGTGCCCGGGAATAAGCTTTTTGGCGGGATGTTTTGTTGACTAAATAGTTCTGAAATGCTAATAAATAGCGTACTGTTTTTAAAAAATAAATTTGAAATAAGAGGAGGTAAAGGAATGAACGCGAAACTCGTAGCAGCAGCAGTTGCAGGTATTTTTCTTTTTGTGGGGTCCATCGCCATGGCGGGGTACAAACCTCCCAAACTCCCCGACGCGCCGGCGGAATACCTGAAGATGAAAAACCCCTATAAGCCGAAAAAGAAGAAGATCGTTAAGGAAGGGCAAAAGTGGTACAAGCGTAAATGCAAGAAGTGTCACGGCATGGAGGGGGATGGGAAAGGGAGCGCCATCGATGATAATGCCTATGAGTCCACCGCTTTCAGCAAACCCGGTTATCTCAAGACGCGTAAAGACGGCCAGCTTTTTTTCATGATAAAGAATGGAAGCAAAGATACCGATATGGAGCCCTTCGGCGAAGGGTCGGAAGTCAATATAAGCGACGATAACATCTGGAAGATCATCACCTTCATGAGGAAGGAATATACCAAATAGTGTAACGCAGCAAATGCTGTTTTTCGGGGAGGGAAACCTCCCCTTTTTTTTGTCGTGATTCACCTTTTAGGGATTTGGAAGACACTAAAATACCGTTTTACAAACCGACGATCAATACAAACCCATCCCCACCTAACCTCCCCTTGAAGGGGAGGAACTATTAATCTTCTCCCCCTTCAAGGGGGAGATTGAGAGGGGGATGGGTCGGAAATGGTACATTAGCGAATTCTAAGTCGCTTAGCACATCCCATTAAATGAATAAGCTCTTGTTAACCAGACGAAAGATCAAAAGACTGTTCCTTGGCTTTCTGCTTGTTGCGGTCGTCCCCGGCAGTGTGCTTTGCGTTGTTCAGCCGCAAGCGAAAGAAGCCTTTACGCCTGTCGTCGAGGGGGAGGCGTTGTATCAAAAACACTGTGCTGAGTGCCATCACGCGAAACGTTATGGCCACTCCGGCCCACCGCTGCTGCCCGAGTATTTCGGTCGGAAAAAGAAAGAGGCAATAAAAAAGATCATACAGAAAGGCCTGCCTGCCACGAACATGCCTCCCTTCGGGGCGGTGTTGAAAGAGGGGGAGGTCGGTAAGATCGTCTCCTTTATCACCTCTTCTGTTGAGAAGCCGGTCTGGAGCATGGGAAACATGCGGTATTCCTGGCAAATGGCTCACTTTAGCGTGGAAGACAGAAAACCGAAATTCGACATGTCGAATTTCTTCATGATTGTCGAGGGAGGGGCCGGTACGGTCCACTTCATGGATGGTGAGACCTTTACGCCGAGAGGCAGCGTCAAGGTAGGGGCTATCCACGGCGGGCCCAAGTTCGGGAGAACTCTCGAATACGCCTATGCCGTCTCTCGGGACGGCTGGCTCGTTAAATACGACCTTATCGACCTTCGGGAAGTGGCGCGCATCCGGGGGGGGATAAGTACGCGTAACATCGCCGTGTCGGGCAACGGAAACCATATTGCCCAAGCGAATCTCTTGCCGAAAAATGTGGTTATACTCGGTTCATATTCCATGAAGCCGGTTCGGGTGATTGAACCGGGCGGGACGGTGGGCGCCGTTTATAGTCTCCGCAACCGGAAAGAATTCGTCGTTTCTTTGAAGGATAGGCCGCAGCTCCTCTTCATCGATGAGAATACTTTTAAAATAAGAAGGGTCGATCTCGACCAGCCCTTCACCGACTTTTTTATCGATCCCGGCGAAAATTTCATCGTAGGGGCGGCGAGGAAATCGGACCATTTCAGCGTCTTCGATCTGAAACGCGGCAAGGTGATTAAAAAGATCGCCCTCGCGGCGGGCGGCATGCCCCATCTCGCCTCGGCGGCCCTCTGGCAGGAGGGAGGAACAACCCTCGCCGCCTTCCCCCATATCGGAAAGCCGCGCATTACAATTCTCGACATGAAAAAGTGGGAGATCAAAGGAAGCGTAAAGACAAAGGGGGCTGGTTTTTTCGCGCGAACTCATGCTAATATACCCCACATCTGGGCCGATACGGGGACTGATACGATCCAGCTTATTGACAGGAAAACCTTAAAGGTGGTGAAGGAGATAGTGCCTGCCAAGGGCAAACGGGCTATGCACATCGAGTTCGACAAGGAAGGACGGCACGCGCTGGTCAGCATCTGGGAGAAAGAGGGCGCCGTTGTTATCTACGATACGAAGACGTTCAAAGAAATCAAACGCCTCCCCTTCAAAAAACCGGTGGGGAAGTATAACGCTACGAACAAGCGATTTTGAAGCGGCTAACCACAGAGACACAGAGGTCACAGAGAAACTTAAAAAATTATTTATTCTTCTGCTCTGTGTCTCCGTGCCTCTGTGGTGAAAGAAACAAGGGACAATAGTAATGAAAAGATTGGTTCTGGTAACAATTTTATTAGCTCAGATTCTTTCAGCCTGTCACGGTGTTGTCAAATGCGACAGGGACAAGAGACCTCTTTACGGCACAGCGGCCCTCATGGTGATCGTCGAGCGGGAGAGCGAGAGTGTCGTCGTGGTGAACGGCGTTACCCACGAGATGATTGGACGGGTGGAGGGACTCGGAAATATGCGTCACGCCAGTATGGTCTTTTCGAGGGACGGGCGTTATGCCTACCCCATCGGCCGGGATGGCACGCTCACGAAGATCGATCTCCTCACGCTGAAGATCGAGCAACAGGTGAAGGTGGGGAAGAACTCCATCGGCATCGCCATCTCCCGCGACAACCGGTATATCATGGTCTGCAACTACCAGCCGGGAGGCGTAGTGATTGCCGATGCGGAGACGCTGGAGGTTTTGAAGGAGATTCCCGCCATTCGTGAACTGGAAGGGGGGAAGAAACAGGTTTCCCGCACGGTGGGCCCCCTCGACACGGCGGACAACCTGATGATCTTCGGCCTCATGGAGGCGGGCGGAGTCTGGGTGGTGGATATGAAGCAGCCCGATTTTCCCGTCATCCGCAAATACTGGGATGTGGGGGATACCCCCTACGACCAACTGATCACCCCCGACGGACGGTATTATCTCGTTGGCTTTCTCGGTTCCGACTGGATGGGGCTCCTCGACACATGGAAGCTCGGCGACATCGAGCGGATCGACGTGAGTGAGAAGAAGAAGGGGCTGAAAAAATATAAGGAATTCGATAAGGTCCCCGTCTATCATATCCCCCATCTCGAATCGTGGGCCATCTCGGGCGATATGGCGATCGTTCCCGCCTTCGCGGAAAAACGGGTGATCGCTTACGACATGCGCGACTGGAGCATTGTCAAATCGATCCCCATCGAGGGGACGGGACTCTTCGTGGTGGCCCGCCCCGGCGGGCGCGAGGTCCTGGTGGATAACGTGGCCGCCCCCGGAAGCCGGGAGGAGAGGCTCATTCAGGTGATCGATATGGAAACGCTCACGGTGAAAAAGACCTTCGATGCGGGCAAAGGAGCGATCAACCCCCAGTTTACGCCGAAAGGGGCGGCGCTCTATCTCTCCGTCATGGGAGAGAACAAGGTGAAGGTCTACGATCCCGATACCTATGAACTGATTAAGGAGATTCCCGTCAAAAAGCCGTCGGGTATCTTTTGCACTGATCGGACGGCGAAGTTCGGGCTTTAGTCTGCATGGTTGACAAACCACAGAGGCACGGAGTCACAGAGAAAAACAATTATTTCTATAAAGAATTAACAGATAGGATCATAGCCTCCGCTATCGAGGTGCACCGTAATCTTGGTCCGGGACTTTTAGAGTCTGCCTATGAGGAGTGTCTCTGCCATGAGTTGACTTTACGGGAAATTCCTTTTGAGAGACAGAAAAATTTGCCCTTAGAGTATAAGGGATTAAAGCTTGATTGTGGATACCGTATAGATATTGTCGTCGATGACAAGGTTGTTCTGGAATTGAAATGTGTTGATCAGATTTTGCCTGTGCATGAAGCTCAACTGCTGACTTACTTGAAACTGACAGGAATGAAAGTTGGGCTGATTCTTAACTTTAAAGTGGAGTTGCTAAAAGATGGAATTAAAAGATTCGTTTTATAATCTCTCTTCCTCTGGGTCTCTGTGCCTCTGTGGTGATGAACATGAAGGGTAAAGTCTATCTCGTCGGCGCCGGTCCCGGCGACCCCGATCTCATCACCGTTAAAGGGAAGCGTCTTCTCGAAGAGGCCGACATCGTCATCTACGACCGGCTCGTGGGCGAAGAAGTTCTCGACTATATTAACCCGGCGGCGGAAAAGATGTTCGTCGGGAAGGAGGACTCCCATCATACCGTTCCACAGGAGGAGATTAACGCGCTCATCGTGAAGAAGGCGGGCGAGGCGAAGGTGGTCGTTAGGCTTAAGGGGGGCGACCCTTATATCTTTGGGCGGGGCGGCGAAGAGGCGAACGCCCTTTTCGATGCCGGGGTTCCCTTCGAGGTGGTGCCGGGGGTGACGGCGGCCTCCGGGGTGGCGGCCTATGCCGGCATTCCTCTCACAGATCGGCGTCACGCCTCTGCCGTCACCTTTATCACAGGGCACCGTCGAAACGGCGACAGCCTGCTGGAGATCGACTGGAAGAGCCTCGCAGGGGGGGATAATACCCTCGTCTTCTATATGGGCCTCAAGAACATCCGGGCCATCACGAAAAACCTTATCGAGAACGGCCGGTCGGAGGACTGTCCGGCGGCGGTGGTGCGGTGCGGCACCATGCCGGGACAAGTCTCCGTCGAGGGGACGCTTCTCGATATTGCCGACTGTGTGGAAAAAAAGAAGATAGAGCCACCGGCGCTCCTTATCGTCGGCGATGTGCTGAAACTTCGTCCCGCCCTCAGGTGGTATCGCGAGCGCGACGAGGAATAAGTCGGTAAGCCGGAAAACGTGGAGGCCAGAAATAGCCAGTCATTTCAACGTGTTAGGCTGTGAAGTTAGTTTTGTCGGTAAAGTATATGTTCCTTTGGGAGTGGGGTCGGTAGAAATAAAGGGGAGACCCCCCTTTAATATGGGGCTGCAACTCCTTTAATTAAAAAGAAAAAAAAGTAAAAAAAGGGTTGATTTGTCCTTTTTGATGTGATAGATTTCTGGACAATATTCTGCGATGGCAGTCTTCTCGCGGCTTTAGGGTGGTTGACGAGGGCTTAAAAATATATTTAAGTTTGGAGACTATTCTGAAAAGGAGGTGATACGAAAGACGAGTAATATAACTCGTCGGTATTGTCGAAAGATCAAACAATTTTAAGTTGATAAAATGTATCAAATATTAAATAAACAATAATAGAGGAGGTAAGAAAAGAAATGAAAAAATTATTTGGAATGATTGCAGCGGTAGCCATGGTAGCTGCCGGGGTAGCACCTGCGCTTGCTGGTGATATCGAGCTTAGCGGGGAGGTAAGGGTAAGGCACGAGGTCAAGAAAAACATGAACTGGGATGATAATAATCAGGATGGTAATAATACTACGTCCCAGAGGACAAGGATCAACGCCAAAACCGAGGTCGATGACCGGACGACAGCCTTCATCTCTCTTGCAGATGTGAGGAACTGGGGTGAAGATACTCAAGGCGGCGCCGCCAATCAGGACAGCGATGGCGTTCACCTGAATGAAGGGTGGTTGAAGATCAACAACCTCTTCGGCTCCGTTGCACTGAAGGCAGGTCGTCAGAGACTCTCCTACGGTAAGCAGAGGCTCCTCGGCGCCCTCGAGTGGACCGATACGGGCAACAGGTGGGATGCTTTCAACTTCCTCTACAGGTCTGAGGGTGTAGATGTGGATACGTTCTTCGCTGAGCGTTCTAACAGTTCTTCAGACTGTACTGAAACCTATACTGTTGACACTAATGCTGCTAACCCCTTGACGCCAATTGATGTAGCCACTGCTTGTGCGGGTACGGATCACTCCCTGAATGGTATCTACGCGACCATCAAGAATGTTGTTCCTTCCAGCAAGGCCGACGTATATGTGATCCAGAAGACAGGCGCTGGCGAGATGGATTTCATGACAATGGGTCTTAGGGTTGCCGGTAAGGGAGCTGGTATCGACTGGGATGTCGAGTTCATGAGCCAGAGCGGTGACAAGACCAAGACCCTCGATCAGAGCGCAGCCGCGTGGGTAGCTGATTTGGGTTATACCCTGGCCGATGTAGCCGGTGGCCTCAGGATTGGTGCTCAACTCTGGGCTGCCGATGGCGCGTCCGGCAGCGATGCAGCCTTTGACAACCTCTACCCGACGAACCACTTCAAGTACGGTATTTCAGATATTGCCGGTACAAACCTGTCCGACAGGGAAGGTATGGGAATCAGCGTTACTGCCAAGCCGGCTGAGGGCATGAAGGTCAAGGCTGAGTATCTCATGGTTGAGGCTGAAGCCTCCGGCGTCGATATCGGTACCGAGATCAACCTCGGCGTATGGTACAGCCTGACGGAGAAGACTAAGCTCTATGCTTATGGTGTTCAGTTCGATCCTGATGATGAGTATGCTGCGAACGGCGATGCCTTCGAGAAGTATGGTGTTCAGATTCACGCCAAGTTCTAATCTGAGAACCTGACTGAATCGCGAAGTTTAAGCGATCACCAAAACCCCGCAGGGTCAAACCTGCGGGGTTTTTTTATGGCCCCTTTCGGGGCTTTTTCGTTTTTGGTTCAGGCTTGGTGTGGTATAATCACTTGCTCGAAAACAACAGCAGAGGGAGACAAAGAGTGGATTCAACAGACAAGGAGATACTGAACCGGATACAGGGGGATTTCCCCGTTTCAGCTGACCCCTACGGAGAGATAGGGCGGGCTGTCGGGATTGCAGGAGGCGAGGTTCTCCGCCGGGTGAAGCGGCTGAAGAATGAAGGGATAATCCGGAAGGTAGGCCCTTTCTTCGACGCCAAAAAAATGGGGCATAAAAGCACGCTCTGCGCCGTCGATGTGCCGGAAGAGAAGATCGAGACAACGGCGGCGATTATTAGCCGCTACGTGGAGGTAACCCATAACTATCTCCGCGAAGGCCACCCTAACATCTGGTTCACGCTCATTGCGGAAAACGAAGGTGAGATCGAAGGAATCCTCGGAGAAATAGAAGCCGAGGCGGGCGTCGGTCCCATACGTAACCTCCCGGCGAGGCGGATGTTCAAGATTAAGGTCGATCTCAAGCTTAGCAACTGATGCGGCCCGGTTGGGGACCGGGCCCTACGTGAGTGTTTTCTGTAGAGTCTGCACCCCGTGCAGACCGAATATGGATGCAACAGCCGGATTTGTTTGCCCGTTCGGGGAACGAGCGCTACTAAAGGTGCGGTTAGTCGCAGGGATGGGTCATGTAGGATCCGCACCCCGTGCGGACAGTAAAGATACGAAAAGCCCATGATAAAAAGGAAAAACCTCCGCCTCAGGGATTATAATTATAAAGGCGCCGAAAAAGTATATTTCATTACCCTCTGTACGAATGGGAAAAAGTCCCATTTCAGGGATGACTGCATGGCGGAAATGGTTGTAAAAGAAGTGGCCTTCAGGTGGGAGCGTGGAGAAATAAAATTGTTTGCATATTGCATCATGCCGGATCACCTCCATCTGCTCATATCTTTGACGGAAGGATACAAAAGGAGTCTTTCAGATTGGGTTTCAGCTTTTAAACGGTATGCGTCAAGAGTAGCGGCGTCACAGTTTAAGATAAAGCCATTGTGGCAGAAGAATTTCTACGACCATATTGTCAGGAAGGAAGAATCCCTCATCAGTATTGCGGAATATATCATAAACAATCCTGTTAGAAAGGGGATGGTGAAGGAATGGAAAAGTTATCCCTATTGCGGAATGGTTGATGATCTGCCGGTTTGAATAGCGGCCCCACGAAGTAACGGCCCGTTCGGGGAACGGGCTCTACGTGAGTGGTTATTGTAGGGTCTGCACCCCGTGCAGACCGGAATTATGTATGAGGACCCTACGTGGGGGGCACGGTGATCGGGTTTGTAGGGTCAGCACCCCGTGCGGACCGGAAGGATAAATGAGGAGCAATGATATGGATACGCGCGATAACGAGCTGATCCGGGCCCTTCAGCAGGAGAATAGTGGTCCCACGAAGTAACGGCCCGTTCGGGGAACGGGCCCTACAGGGGCGGTTGGCCGCAGGGGTGGATCATGTAGACTAAAGAGATGATGAGGAGCAATGTATGAACACACACGATATAGAACTGATCCAGGCTCTCCAGAACGAAGAGGTCTATCTCGATGCCGATCCCTTCGGACGGGTGGCGGAGAGCCTCGGTATAGGAAGAGACGAGGTGATTGCACAGACGGAAGCGCTGAAGGAAGCGGGGATAATCCGCCGTTTCGGCGCCGCCATGACGCCCCATAAGGCGGGATTCACCTCCAATGCCATGGTGGCCTGGAAGGTAGATGCCGACCGGGAGGAGAACATTGCCGAGCAGATGGCGGCCCACCCGAGGGTGAGCCACTGTTATCTCCGGGACGCCTTCGAGGACTTCCCATTCACCTTATATACCATGGTTCACGCAAATTCGCCGGAAGATCTCGAAAGTATTCTCAATGATATGGGAGACGCGGCGGGTGTAACCGAGCGGCGGGTTCTGAAATCGGTGAAGGAATTCAAGAAGAGTTCGCCTGTTTATTTCCCTGAAAGAGAATGATGTTCACCACAAAGGCACAAAGGTCACAAAGCAACTTCTAAAACTTGACATCATTCAGACCCTTGGTTCCGCCAGTTCAAGGACTGCCTACCCTTTTACAACTATAAGTCCCTTGATATTGACACTTCGCTCTGGCCGGTAATTCTTTGTGTTCTTTGTGTCTTTGTGGTGAGAAAACTATTTGATCCCCAGTTCCTCATCACTTAGATAGCACGCCGGGTCTTCCGCCAGAATATCGCCGGTGACGAATTCCGCCCGGACGCGGTAGTTGCCTCCACAGATATCGAAGTGAGGGCAGAGGCCACAGCGCCCCTTGATCTGCCCCTTGCGGTCCTTTAACATCGCCATAACCGGGTCGGTCCGGTCGGTCCAGATCTCCCCGAAGTTTCTCTCCCGCAGATTGCCGAGGGAATAATGCTGCCAGAACTGGTCGGGGTGAACGTTCCCGAGATTGTCGATGTTGGCGAGGGTGACGCCCGACGAATTCCCCCCCCGTCCGGTGAGCAAACCGTGGAGCATCTTTGCCTTCTCCGGGTCGCTCTCTTTTAATTTAAGATAGAGGTTGACGCCGTCCACGTCGTTGCTTCCCGTAACGATGTCTTTCTTTATCTCACGCCCGATAAAAGCGTCCGCCCGCCTGAATATCTCATCGACCGCTTGTTTCGTCTCGGAATGGTCCAGATCCTCTCTCGAAAACCGCTTCCCTCTGCCGGAATAGACGAGGTGAGCAAAATATCCCCGCTCAATCTCTTCCGTTTCGAGGAGGTCGAAGATGACCGGGAGTTCGGAGATGGTTTTCCTGCTCATGGTGAAGCGGATCCCTGCAACAAGGCCGCTGTCCCGGCAATGGCGAAGCCCGTTCACTGCCCTGTCGAATGCACCCGCCATCCCCCGGAGTTTGTCGTTGACCTTCGGTCCGCCGTCAAGGCTGACGCCCACGTAGACGATACCCGCGTCCTTGATTTTCTTAGCCACCTTGCTGTCGATATGGATGCCGCTCGTGGAAAGAATGGGTCGAAGCCCCACATCTCTTGCGTAGGCGGCGAGTTCGAAGATATCCTGCCGAAGAAGCGGGTCCCCACCGGAAAAGATCAACACAGGGACGCCAAAGGCGGCGAGATCGTCGATCATCTCTTTTCCTTCCGCTGTAGTCAGCTCGCCGCTGTAGGCGTTGTCCGCCGAATCGCTGTAACAGTGAACGCAGTGAAGCTCGCATCGCTTGGTCATATTCCAGACGACGACGGGACGTTCTACGCGATTATAGCGAACGTCATCGGTCACTTTCTTAGATTGAGGCGAAGCCTCCTCTTTGGAAAGGAGTTTTGAAACGCTGAGCATAGTCTCTATTATGTCATGGAGGTGAGCCGACTGACAACCTCTTTTCAGAGGTTTCTAAGGCTCTTCAGATTTATTTTTTCCCCAGCGCCATCTGGCGGAAGCGGATGTAGGCGATCACTTCATCTACATCTGCATCGCTCATCGTTCCGAGGCTCCCTTTGGCCCCCTTAAGAAAACCGCGCATGGGCGTACCGGGCCGGCCATAGACGATGGTGCGCCTGAGATCGGCGTCGGAGAGGGATTTCAAAAGGCCCATATCGAAGAGGGGCGGCCCCATGGCCCCTTCGCCTTCGAGGCCGTGGCAGCCGCCGCAAAGCGGAAAGAGTTCGCGGCCCCTTTTGCTGTCGGCGGCGACAACGGCGTGATAGGAGACGGAGAGAAGCTCCCCCCGCTGCCAGGATTTTATGAAACGGGCGATTGTTTCGATCTCTTCCTCAGTCAGAACGTTTTCAAAAGAGGGACAGCCCGAAAGGGGCCTCCCATAGCGGATGGACCGGGAGATGTAATCGAGTCCCACCGTAACGAGGAGCCCTTCCTTGTTTAGCGGCAGGGCGCTGTTCCCCTCGCCTTCAGCCCCGTGACACCGGCTGCAACGATTTAAGTAGAGCGCCTTGCCGTCATCCCCGGCTGAGGCAAAATCTAAAGGGAATCCAAAGGACAGCAGTGTAGCGGTTATCAGAAGCCTACAAAGCAGGGGAGTTTTTCTAGCATTCATCATTTGCTCTCGTTGCGTCCTTTTAAATTAGCCATAGAAATCTCCGTTCTCTGGGCGGGGTAAGAGTTAATCGGCTATACCATAAGAATTCTTCTTTTCTTTGACGGCCAAAGAATAAGAAGCAAAAGAAAGGCCGCCCAAAAACTTGGCCTTTGGCTTCCCTCGTTACGCAGTTGCCTGAGGCGGTCACAAAAACTCGCTTCGCTCAGACAGTTTGTGACCTTCTTCCTCATGCAACCGCTTCACTCGGCTGCGTTTTAAAGGGGAGGAAAGTCAGGCCCTCTTAGAGCCAAAGCAAGGCCATTCCCTCTGGGCGTGAATTCTTAACAAACCCCCCTGATTTTGACAGACGGGGTGAACACTGTCAACCTGCTGTTGACATCGGTTCATTTAGTGATAGAATATTCACATACGATAACCCAGATAAACTGGATAAGTAACTTAACGAAGTTATTTTCTGCCAAAAAAACGCAGAAAATAACTTCTTAGGTACTAAATTAATGGAGGTGTGCCATGACCCAAAAAGATATTACATCCATGCTTCAGGAAGATCGTCTTTTCGACCCTCCCGAGGCCTTCAGTAAAGCGGCCCACATAAAGAGTATGGCAGAATATGAAGCGCTCTACAAAAAATCCGAAGCGGACCCGGAAGGTTTCTGGGCGGAGCAGGCGGAAGAGCTTCACTGGTTTAAAAAGTGGGACAAGGTACTTGAATGGGATATCCCCTTTGCCAAATGGTTTACAGGCGGGGAGATCAACGTGGCCTACAACTGTATCGACCGGCATCTGACGGGATGGCGGAAAAACAAGGCGGCCATCATTTGGGAGGGGGAGCCGGGCGAGGAGCGGGTGCTTACCTACCAGGACCTGCACCGGGAGGTCTCCAAGTTTTCCAACGTGCTGAAAAAGGTGGGCGTTAAAAAGGGGGATCGCGTTGCCATCTACATGGGGATGATTCCCGAACTCGCCATTGCCATGCTCTCCTGTGCGCGGATCGGCGCGACACACAGCATCATCTTCGGCGGGTTTTCGGCGGAGGCGCTGAAAGATCGCATCAACGACGCCGAGGCAAAGACGGTGATTACGGCAGACGGCGCTTACCGGAAGGGGAAGGAGGTGCCGCTCAAGAAGAACGTGGACGATGCACTGGAGGGGACCCCCTGCGTGAAGCATGTGATCGTCTATAAGCGGACGGGAACCCCCTGCAAAATGGTGGACGGGCGGGACCACTGGTGGCAGGACCTCATGAGCGATATCTCTGCCGACTGCCCGGCGGAACGGCTCGATTCGGAACATCCTCTCTTTATCCTCTATACAAGCGGAACGACGGGAAAGCCGAAGGGTATCGTTCATACGACGGGAGGCTATCTCCTCCAGTCTCACCTGACGAGCAAATGGATCTTCGATCTTAAGGATGAAGATACCTATTGGTGCACCGCCGATATTGGATGGGTGACGGGGCACAGCTATATCGTCTACGGCATCCTTTCTAACGGGGCGACGAGTGTCATGTATGAAGGCGCGCCCAACTATCCCGATCCCGACCGGTTCTGGGAAATCATTGATAAGTACAAGGTAAATATCTTTTATACGGCGCCAACGGCGATCCGCGCCTTTATGAAGTGGGGCGACAAGTGGCCCGACAAACATGATCTTTCGAGCCTCAGGCTTTTAGGCAGCGTGGGGGAACCGATCAATCCCGAGGCATGGATCTGGTACCACAAACATATCGGCCATGAGACATGTCCCATTGTCGATACGTGGTGGCAGACGGAGACGGGCGCCGTTATGATTACCCCCCTCCCGGGGGCGACGCCCACCAAACCGGGATCAGCCACGCGACCCTTCCCGGGGATCGTGGCCGATGTGGTCAATAAAGAAGGCGTCCCCGTCGATCCCGAACACGGCGGCTACCTGGTGATAAATAAACCCTGGCCGGGCATGTTGAGGACTATCTACGGCGATCCCGAAAGGTATGAAAAAACGTACTGGTCCGATATCCCCGGCGTTTATTTTGCAGGTGATGGCGCGAGAAAAGACAAAGACGGCTATTTCTGGATTATGGGGCGGGTGGACGACGTGCTCAACGTTTCTGGCCATCGCCTTGGGACGATGGAGATCGAAAGCGCCCTCGTTTCCCACCCCTCCGTGGCGGAGGCAGCCGTCGTCGGAAGGCCCGACGACCTGAAAGGGCAGGCGATTGCCGCCTTTGTGACTCTCGAAGAAGGCCTGGACTCCTCGGATACGCTGAAAGAGGAACTGAGAAGTCATGTGGTGAAAGAGATCGGGGCGATAGCACGGCCCGATGATCTCAGGTTTACGGACAACCTGCCGAAAACGCGGAGCGGAAAAATCATGAGGCGGCTGCTTCGGGACATTGCGAGCGGCAAAGAGACGGTGGGAGACGTGACGACTTTGGAGGATGCATCCGTCCTGGCGAGCCTGAGAGAGGACGAGGAATAAAGGATTCATCCATCTCCTTTTCCGACCGACTCATCTATCAGAGAGTGCCTGCCGCTTGACAGGTTAAAAAGTGGGAATTAAACGCGATTATTTTTGTTTTTGAGGGCACTTTGGAGCTCAGAAAAAAGAGGGACTTTGTTACGGCAGTTTTTTCTTGACAAAATAGTTCAATTTAAATAGTATTCGACACTATTAGTCCTCCGGTCTGTTCCGGGGGGAAGTTAATTCGCATAGATAGTTTTTTTATAATTTAATATTTTACTAGAAAGGAGGAATGGAGATGTCAGATGGAAGTGATGTGCCGATAGGTGAAAAGCTCTACGATAACATCTGGTTGTTGCTGGCGGTAGGGATTGTTTTGCCAACGCTGGTTTTTACGGTGTGGGGTATTTACGAGGTGATGACCCTTCCCTATCTTCCGATAGTTAAATAGATTATATTAAGGAGGTTGTTTGTTATGGCTATTCATGAGCCTGAAGGGAGCTGGTGGAAACCGGTTCATAAAGATGAAAAAATTTGGTTTATTCTGGCATTGATATGGATGCTCATATCGTTTCTCTATATGCCGATACAGCATTTCAGGGGGAGTCAGAACCCGCCAGCAGAGAGCTACCGGGTGAGCGCTGAAGATTTCGACGCCCTTGTTGAAGAGATGGTAGAGAAGTATACGATTGGAACGACGGGGGTCAATAATGATGTTCCCCTGGTGGCCCCACCCTCTGATGAGCCCGTTTTTTTGAAGGCGAGTATGTGGGAGTGGTACCCGGCGCTCCAGTTAAAGAAAGGTGAAACCTACAGGCTGCACCTTTCTTCGGTGGATCTCCTGCATGGATTTTCCATACAGCCGGTTAACCTGAACCTGATGGTTCTCCCGGGCTATGATTACATTGCGAATCTGAAGCCTACATCGACGGGAGATTTTAGAATTTTATGTAACGAATTTTGCGGTGTTGGCCACCATACCATGGTGGGCAAGATCGAAGTGATTTAAGGAGGCCCATGATGAGTAACGATAAAAGAATATGTGACATCAGTGGCTTGGAGATCGGGAAAGATGCCGAGTCGCTGATCAAGTTAAACATGGCAACAGCCATCATCTTTTTTGCAATCGGCGGTGCGGCCGGGCTTCTCGTCCTTCTCACCCGCTGGCCGGCCATTCACTTGCTGCCTGTGGAGTGGTATTACAGGTGGCTTACGGCGCACGGGCTTCTCGCCCTCCTTGTATGGATTATCTTTTTCGAAGTGGCGCTGGTTCATTTCGGATCGGCCGTTCTCCTCAAATCGCGGATTGCCGTACCTATATTAGGAAAGATTTCTTATGGCCTTATGGTGGGTGGCGTTCTCATTGTCGTCGTCATGGTGCTTACGGGGCAGGCGGACGTTCTCTTCACATCCTATGTGCCGCTCCAGGCGCACCCGCTCTATTACCTCGGCATTATCCTTTTTGCCGTGGGCGCGCTGATCGCATTCATTCATTTCTTCGTCAATGCGGCTGTTGCGAAAAAAGAAGGCGGATACAAGAAGAGCATGCCCCTCGTTTCCTTCGGTATTATGGCAGCTTCCATCATCGGGATACTCACCATTGCCCACGGCGCGGCAGCCATGATTCCGGCCCTGCTCTGGTCGCTCGGCATCATCGAGAATTACGACCCGTCTCTGTACAGGATCATTTTCTGGGGGCTCGGCCATCCTTCGCAGCAGGTCAATGTCTGCATGATGGTGGCCTGCTGGTACGCTATGGCGGCCTTTCTCTTCAAGTCGAAGCCGCTCAGTGAAAAGCTGTGTAGGAGCGCCTTCGTGCTTTACATTCTTTTCATCAATGTAGCGTCCGAGCATCATCTCCTCGTTGACCCCGTACTCAGTTCGTGGCATAAGATCGTAAACACGAGCTATGTTATGCACCTGGCGGTTCTGGCCAGTATGATTCACGCCTTTGCCGTTCCTGCTGCCATAGAAGCGGGCTTAAGAAAGCAAGGATATACAAACGGGATGTTTGAGTGGCTGAAAAAGGCGCCCTGGGGAAACCCGACATTCTCCGCCATCTTTATCTCCATCATTCTCTTCGGTTTTCTCGGAGGGATTACGGGGGTAATCTTCGGGACGGAGCAGTTCAACATCATCAGGCATAACACCTGGGCCATTACGGGGCATTTCCACGGCACCGTCGTTGCCGGTACGACAATGGCCTTCATGGGGATTTCTTACTACTTCATTCCCGTATTTTTCAAGCGCGATCTCATCATGGGGGGTGTTGCCAAGATACAGCCCTATGTCTACGGGATCGGCATAACGATTCTTTCTGTCAGCATGATGGCGGCAGGCTCCTTCGGCGTGCCGAGAAGGCACTGGGACTATAACTTCTCCGATGCACCTTTCGGATACCAGTTTGACAGCACCGTGGACATCTTCATGGGGCTCACAGGTCTCGGCGGTGTGATTGCAGTCGTTGGCGGCGGCATGTACATTTTCGTGGCGCTCGGTTCCATTTTTACCGGTAAAGTAAGAGCATAAAGGAGGTAATGATTATGTCAGACGATAATAACGGCGGTTTCGAATCTCCCGGTGTCTTTACACTGGCGATAATATTCCTTGTCACCTTCATCATTATTTGGCTTGCCCATGCAAAGTGGTTGACCGACATCTGGGAAATCTATTAATCGCAATTTAAGTAATTGTGAAAAAGCCCTGCCGAAATCGGCAGGGCTTTTTTTTGCCTGTCATTTTCCTGAAAGTTCGGTTATTATTCCCGGGGCGAATTAAAAGCTTGCCGGGAAACAAGGAATCTATTATCATGTTAGTAAGTATTTACTTAGGTGGTCTGATTGGAACAATCCGGAAAAAGTGATAGGAAGACAAGGCGGGCGCAGATCGCCGATGCCGCCCTCAAGATTGTAGGGGAAGCCGGGGTCAAGGGATTGACTACAGCGGCGCTTGCACGGGAGGTCGGTCTGTCGGAGGCGGCCCTCTATCGCCATTTCAGAAATAAAGACGAAATCCTTCTGGAGACGATCGACAGGATCGGCGTCGGCTTGAGGGAAAAACTGGCCGAAGTGATGAATTCATCCATCCCCTGCATGGAGAAAATAAAGAAAAATTTTATTTATAACCTGGAACATATCGAACGAAATAAAGGCATTCCGAGGCTGGTATTTTCAGACCAGATACATATAGGCAACGATATGTTGCGGGAAAAACTTCTCGGCAACATTAACGGGCATATCGCTAAAATAGAGGCGATGATCAGGGAATGCCAGAAAAGAGGGACTGTTCGGCCAGAACTCGACCCCAAGTCGGCAGCCGTGATGCTTCTTGGAATGATACAAACGCTCGCCATGAGATGGTCGCTCACCGGATTTTCCTTCAGTCTCACAGGCGCGGGGAAGGAAATCTGGGAAAATTACGAGAAGTGCATTACCGTACTCGATGAGAAAGAATAGCTTGAAGGGGATAATGCCGGTTGGTATCGCAACGGCAGCATTGCTTCTCTGTTTCATTTCTCCAAGTGTGGCAGAAGATGCCAATATGGCGCTGCTTCGGAAGGCTGTTGAAAAGGCGAAAAGGGTGGAGGGCAATCAACTTTCCGATTATTCTCTAATCGACCAGGACGAAAAGCCTTTCAACCTTTCCGACTATCGAGGGAAGCCGCTTCTCGTGAGCTTCATCTATACCACATGCCCCGACATTTGCAATTCTGTTGTCGCCTCGCTCGTCCCTTCCATCGAGGCGCTGAAAAAGGAGATGGGCAACGCCTTCAATGCCGTCGTCGTCGGGTTCGATGCTGAATTCGATACGCCGGAGATGATGAAGGCCTTCGGAGATCACCATGAAGCTGATTATTCGCTTCTTCGTCTCGCATCGGGTGATGAAAAAACGATTGCAGGAATAGTGGAAGCCTTCGGCTTTTTCTATGACGAAATTGAAGAGGGGGGCTTTAGTCACCTCGGTGTCGTCACCGTAGTGGACGACAAAGGGGTTATCTACGACCAGATCGTCAAGACTAAGATCGAAGCAGCAGATTTAAGGGCCCCGCTGAAGCAGCTTCTGTCGGGCGAACGGCTCGCCGCCAAAGCCCCCACGTTGCTCAACCAGTTAAAGGCGCTCTGCCTCAGGTACGATCCCGAAACGGGCGAGTATGTCGTCGATTATGCCTACCTCTTCGGCGTCTTTCTACAGGCGCTGGTTATTTTTCTTGTTGCATGGTTTTATTTGAAGGAGGACATAAAGAAATGGTACAGGAAAAAGATAAAGGGTATCTCTATTAATTCTGGGTAAGTAGCTAAGTGAATTAAAAAAGTTAAATTCAAGGCAAAAAGTACAGCGAATAGCATGTCTATTTGCAAACTTTTTAACGCAGAAGTTGGCTTTTTTAAACGCTTAGATTCTATCCATGAATTATTAGAGGTGCCCTAAATGCTAAAGCAGTTTAGTTCATCGAAAACACGATTTCCAGGGAGATAAAAATATGGAACAAGGAAAAACAATGCACGCGCTGAACAGAATCTGGAATTGGCTGGAATACTACACGAACCTCCTCTTTACACCGAAATTCAACCCCATGTACTGGTTCGGGTCCATTTGCTTTTACATGACCTGGATTCTTGTGGCGACGGGGATCTACCTCTTTCTCTTTTACGACATCAAGATCAAAACGGCCTATCAGTCGGTGGAATATCTTACCGTTACCCAGTGGTATCTCGGCGGACTCATAAGGAGCCTCCACCGGTACGCTTCTGCGGGACTCGTTGTGGCGGCCGTACTTCATACGATCCAGGTCTTCGTCACGGGGCGATACCGCTACTGGCGCTGGCTCGCCTGGGTCTCCGGTGTGGGGACGATCTGGTTTCTCATCGTTTGCGGCCTCTTCGGTTATATCATGGTTTGGGACGAACTTGCCCTTTTCATCACCTGGACTTCGGCGCAGATGCTGGACAAACTCCCTATCTTCAGCAAGCCCCTCTCCTTTGCTTTTGCACAACTGCCGTCGGATTTCTTCATCTACATCGTTCTCTTTACCCATTTCGCTACGCCTGTTTTTCTTCTTATCCTCTTTATGATTCATGTGCTGCGCATCAGAAAGGCGAAGATCAATCCTCCGAAGGAGTTGATGTATGCCATCATGGCCGTTCTCATCGTCGTTTCCTTTATCCGTCCGGCCACGAGCGGTCCGCCGGCTGATCTCAGCAGGCTTCCTGCCGAGGTCCAGTTCGACTGGTTCTACATGTTTTTTCTCCCTCTTATCCAGATGTTCTCCATCCCCACCGTCTGGGCGATCCTCACGGTGGTGACGCTGTTTCTAGCCTTTGTCCCCTGGTACGGGAAGAACCGCCGAAAAGAGGCGGCCGTCGTCAACTTCGAAACCTGCACCGGTTGCGAACAGTGCGTGGCCGACTGCCCTTACGAAGCGGTCTACGTCCAACCGCGTACGGACGGGCGCAACTGGCCGTTGGAGGCGATTGTAGAGCCTGATCGGTGCGCCAGCTGCGGCATCTGCGTCGGTTCCTGCGATTACAAGGCGATCGATCTCCCCTTCCTCACCGAAAAGGACATCAAAGAGAGAATCATATCGACCTCCAAAAAGGTGAAGGCCTCGGGTGCGGTCGGGCCGCTAATTTTTATCTTCATGTGTGAAAACAGCAATCCCGAAAATATTTGTAGTAAGATAGATTCGAACGAATCGGTGGGCTGCATCCGCCTCCCCTGCATGGGGATGGTCCAGCCTTCCATGGTGAGCATCCCTATTCTCGAGGGGTTAGACGGTGTGCTCATCTCGGGGTGCCAGGTGAACGACTGCAACTACCGATGGGGAAATGTGCACCTCGTCTCAAGAGTTAAGAGTGAACGGAAACCGGCGCTTAGAAAAAACATCGATAACACGAGAATCCGGTTCTATCTCTCCTCGGAAGTGCAGAAGACCGATTTTATGAACGAAATCGATACCTTCAGGGACGAGTTAAAACAAAAAGAAAATAATGAAGCGGGAGGCGAATAAGATGAACAAACCGAACTGGATTGCAGGATTTATTATTCTTCTTCTCCCTGCACTTTTTGTAATGAAGTATACGGCGGTGCCTTACCCCTTTTATTCAGACGACGTGGCTGTTTTAAAGGTTGCCTTCCAGCATACGGGGAAGCGGGTTATCCCCTATGACGAAATCAAGGCGCTGAAAGAGAGGGCGAAGCAATACAGGGAAGAACTGAAAAATGAGCGGCAGGTCAGGATGAGCCTGAAGAGCCGTCAGGGGGCGACGAGGGAACGTTTTCCCCTGGAGATGGAATTGATTGTTGACGGCAAGAAACTGCTCGATAAGGAGTATCAAGCGATGGGGAGGCAAAGGGACATGGCCGCCGTCGTCTACGACGCCTTCGAACTGAAACCGGGCACTCACCATATCCGCGCGGTAATGAAGGATTCGAAAAGAGAGGACGCAATATCGTACGTCTTCGAAGATACCGTGGAGTTTAACCCGAGAGACGTGAAAGTGATCACCTTCGATCAGGTGAAGGGGAAACTCTTCTGGTCGGAAAACCTCACGCCCCTCCTCAGCAGGGAAAAAAAGAAGCGGGAAGAGGGGTAGTTTTAACGCGACAGAGTTTTTTTAAGGGAAGCCGAAGAGGCTTCCCTTTTTTTATGGGGCGGACTATACTCCAGAGTGGAAAAAAAGCAAAAGAAATGGAACGCGGATGACGCGGATTTAACGGATTAAGGCGGATTAAGAGTCAAAAAACAATTTCTCGCAAAGGCGCAAAGGGCGCAAAGAAAGAGAGAGTTTTTAACCGTTTCGTGGGGAATGATTAAAATCCTGAATATCCTGTCCATCCCTGTTAAATGAGGGTTTTAAGATGTCAGACTATAACCTGATCGTGATCCTCGGCCCCACGGCGTCGGGGAAGACAACGCTCGCTGCCAGGCTCGCTGCTAAACTCGACTTCGAGGTGATCTCCGCCGATTCGAGACAGGTCTACCGGGGGATGGATATCGGCACGGGTAAGGACCTCGGTGAATTTGTGGTGAAGGGGAAGAAAATCCCCTATCATCTCATCGACATCATCGATCCGTCCGATGAGTTCAGCGTGTTCGACTTTCAAAAACGTTTTTTTGAAGCCTTTGAGGAAATAAGGTCAAGAGAGATAATTCCTGTTCTCGCCGGTGGTACGGGCCTCTACATCGATTCCGTTTTGCGGAAGTATTCAATGCGTGACGTGCCCGTCAATGAAACGTTGAGGGCGACGCTTGACGGAGAAGACGTCAATCGGATTGTTGAACGGTTGAACGCTCTAAAGCCCGACCTTCATAATACGACGGACCTGCTCGAAAAAGACCGTGCCATAAGGGCGCTGGAAATCGTCCTCTATGAAAAGGAGAATCCTCTTTCAGGGGAGGAGAACCCTGAAATTATCCCGCTCGTATTCGGCACGCGATGGGAGAGGAAGGCGCTTCGTGAGAGAATTACGAAACGGCTCAAGGAACGGCTGAATTCAGGTATGATCGAAGAGGTGGAGAGGCTTCACGCCGGAGGCCTCAGTTGGGAGAGGCTCGACTATTTCGGCCTCGAATACCGTTTCGTTGGGCAATTTTTACAGGGGACGTTAAATCGAAACGACATGTTTCAGAAACTGAATGCCGCCATCCACAACTTCGCCAAACGGCAGGAGACTTGGTTTAGGCGGATGGAGAGACACGGCATCGAGATTCACTGGATCGACAACGCCGATTACGACCGGATGAAAGAGATTGTTGACAATAAAGTTCCCTCTCCCTTGAGGGGAGAGGGCTAGGGTGAGGGTGCCCCATTAATTTCCCCCTCCCCTCAATCCCCTCCCACCAAGGGAGGGGAGCTTATTTTGACTTTTGCTTACATCTATGAAAAAGCAACTCTCTACCATTACAAAATATCTCTCAAAGTCTCCCGAAATAAAAAAGTGGCAACTCTCTCCGGTCTCCCATGAAGGACTCGAAAGGACTGTCGTCATCCCCGCCCTCGCTGAAAGCGCCTCCCTCTTAAAGACCCTAGCCTCACTCGCTGAGAATTCAACCGATCAATTAAGCGCCACATTGGTCATCTGCGTCATCAACAACAGGGAGCCGGGCATCTCTTCAAAAGAGGAGATCGAAGACAACGGCATCACTCTCGATTACCTTGAAAATTTTTCCAAAAACATGGACGCCCCAGCTTCCTGTCCCGACCCGGAATCATTCAGGAAGGTAAGGGCGTGCGGCATGAAGATCGCCTACGTGGATGCATCGACGCCGGGCAGAGAACTCCCAAAAAAGGGGGGCGTGGGACACGCCCGGAAGATCGGGATGGATTTAACCCTTTCACTTTTCGACTACTCTGATAGAAAGGATGGCCTCATCATCTGCCTCGATGCCGATACGCTGGTGGAGGGGAATTACCTTTCGGAGATAAGACGCCATTTTGAAAAGCATGACCATGCTGCGGCAGTGATCGCCTTCAGCCACATCCTCCCCGAAGAGGAGGAGAGCCGCGCCGCCGCCATCGCCTACGAACTCTACCTCAGGTATTACGAGGCGGGCCTCCGCTACGCAGGCTCACCCTACGCCTACCACACCATCGGCTCCACCATGGTGTGCCGGGCTACCGCCTACGCCGCCGTGGGGGGTATGAACCGGAAGAGGGCGGGGGAGGATTTCTACTTCCTGCAAAACCTCGCCAAGTACGGTCGTGTGGGGCATATTACCGGCACGACGGTCTACCCCTCCATGCGGATATCCGATCGCGTCCCCTTCGGAACAGGGCGAAAGATGGGCGAACTGGCGGGCAGTTCCGACAAGAGCATCCCCTTTTACAATCCTGAGATATTCCGAATGCTGAGAGACTTTATCGCCTTTTTAAATGGGTCGGATGTTTCAGAAATGGATGGAGTCGCTGCACTCAATGCATGCCGGGAGATAGACGGCGTTCTTGCGGATTACCTTGATGCTAAAAATTTTGATGAGACGTGGGACAAGATTAAACAGAACAGTAAAGATGAAAAACAGTTTAGACGGAACCTTCATGTCTGGTTCGATGCCTTTCAGACGCTCAAGCTTGTTCACCATCTTCGGGATAACAGATATGGGATTGTTGATATGATTCCGGCATTGAAGAGTCTTTTGGCTATGACAGGGAGGGAGTGTGAGATTCTTGAAGAGGATGTGGCGGAAAAGATGCTGAAATTTATGAGGGAGGGCCTTAAATAAATATACACTCTTTCATGTTTTTATATCTACAGACGAAAAGATAATGGAAGAAGACCTATAAATATTTTCTTGACAGTACAACAAATTAGTTGTACAACTTAACGAAAGAACAACAAGAGGAGGCAGGGAGATGCGTATAGCACCGGGTGGCATTGTAGAGGAAGAAGATTTCTTTGACCGTGAAGATTTCATTGCGGAGATATGGAAACGACTCAAAACGACTTCGCTGATTCTTTCGGGTCCGAGGCGGTTTGGGAAAAGTTCCGTTGCCGACAAGATGAAGCGGCATCCGCAAAATGGGAACCACGTACTCTTTTTCGATGTAGAAGAGATCCTGTCCCCCGGCGATTTTGTCCGGTGTTTTTTTAACGAGCTTCACCGGGACGAAGAAATACACTCCCACTTGAGCAAGACAACGCGCATGCGTTTCTGGGCCGACAAGGTATTTGATGTAGCAAGGGAGAGGATCAGCGTAAAAGATTACGGCATCCTCGACAAAGAATGGAGGAACATCGGCGAAGATGTCGCCATCGCGCTTTCCGAAGGGGAGAAGCCTACTGTAATTATCATCGATGAATTTTCCAAGATGGTGGAGCGGTTTATCCAAAAGGATATCGACCTGGAAAATTTTCTCTCCTGGTTCAGGAAGCTCCGACAGAAAGCGGAAATCCGCAAAAACTGCCGATTCATTCTCACCGGTTCCATCAGCATCCAGCCGCGCATCCAGCGCATGAAGATCACCGACACCATAAACGACCTCTTTCCTATTGAGATATCTCCCTTCGACAAGGAGACGGGACTAGAATTCATAGAGGCTTTATGCCGCGACAACGACATTGCCGTTCCCGAAGAGTTGCGGCCTCACATCCTCGACCTGATAGGAGAGGCCGTACCCTACTTTATCCAGCTTCTCCTGGCCGAGATGGAGGTAAAGAACCTAACGGTTTGGACGGCAGACGCCATAGAAGACATTTACAACAATCATATATTAACACCACGGTTTGCAGACAAGTTTCAGCATTACGAAGACCGCTTCGAATATCTGGACCGGCGGGAGGCAGATGTGGCCGAACGCCTTTTAAAGAAGATATCTCTTTCCGATGAATCCGCAAGTGAAGATGAGATGAAGCTTATCTATTCGGATTTGAATGGAAGTGAGGCCGGTTTCAAAAATCTAATGGATGTCCTCCTCCACGACAAATACCTGAAGGAGATCGACGGCGGATATCAATTCTACCTGAAAATACTAAGAGACTGGTGGAGAAGGAGGTAAGCCATGCATAGCAGTTTCAACCCATCGACCAGTTTACCCGAAGTCATAAAAAAGACCTTTTCGGGCAGAGACCATATCGTCAAGATCATCGTAAAAGACATTAAGGCGAACACCAAAAGGAAACACCTCCAGCACTGTATCCTCATCGGGCCGAGGGGGATCGGTAAGACCCACTTCCTGCGTTACCTCTCCATATACGTTGGGGAAAATAAAGAGCTTGCAGAAAAATGGCTCCCTTTGCAGGCGGCGGAAGAGGAGTATCATCGTATCCTCTCCCTTCGAGATTTTTTCGAAGTAGTCGCTCTGCATCTTCTCGAAACGCTTGAAAAGAATTCTGCGCTGCCGGTGCCGGAAGAAAAAAGGACGGAATTCGTCGAAAAACTGGAAGACCTTTCAGAACAATTGACCGATATGGATGACAAGGCGGCCCTCAGCGAGACCCTTCACCTGCTGGAAGCATTCAGGAAGTCGACAGGTGTTAAGCTGCTGCTTCTCATGGACAACATGGACGAGGTGCTCGGCAGGCGGATCAAAAAAGACGAGGAACAGAGCAAGCTGCGCAACATCCTCATGAACGGGGACTGGCTCATGGTCATCGGCGCGGCCCCCACCTATTTCAAGGAGATCACAGATTACAACAAGCCTTTCTACAATTTCTTCAGGAGCATCGAACTGGAGCCGCTCAAGGAAGACGCAGAAATCGATCTCATCTGCCGCCTCGCCTCGCTGAAAGAGAACACCAAGTATATTTGCGAGCAATTGCGGGACGATGCGGAATACGCCGCACGAATAAAGGCGGTCAGTTATCTCACGGGCGGCAACCCGCGCCTGACAGTCATGCTTTTCGAGATCATCCGTGCGGGCGACGTGGAGGAGGCCGACCAGTTTCTCGAAGGGCTGCTCAACAGCATTACCCCCTATTTCCAAGCAAAGATGGACAAGCTCACCCCTCAGCAACAGAAGATCGTAGACGCCATGTCGCGCCTCACCTGGGACGAGGGATTTGTAAAGAGACTCAAGAAAAAGAAGGTCTCCGAGGCAATCATTAACATGCTCATGGAAAGCTCCATCGGCATCCTCCCCACACCGACGGCCATCGCCGCCTCGACGCGCCTCCCCGTTAACCAGGTCAACACCCTGCTCCGACGGCTCGATGAGATGGGTGTCGTCAAAAAGGCAGGCCTCCCTGAGGCATTCAAAAAGGAACGTGAAAAACGTCTCAAACGCTCCGACGCCCGCCACACTGTCTACCAGCTTACGGAACCGCTCTTCCAGGTCTACCACCAGTACCGCTACTCGCGGGCCTTCCGTAAACGCTACGCCATCTTCGTCCGTTTCCTGCAAATCTGGTTCGGCGAGAAGGGGGTCTACGACGAGGCACAGCGGTTAATGGGACGGCTCAAGGACAGTTTTGCCGGGGAACCGGAGAAAGCCACGGGACTCATCGAATACACCCGCTATCTTCACGCAGCCGCCGAAGGGGAAGAAAAGGAGAAAATCGGCAGCGAACTTTTCAACACCCTTCTGGAGGCGCGGACGCTGGACGAGTGCGAGCGAGTGATTAAGGAGGATTTCAAGGGGGACGGGGGGG
>CBDVDA010000039.1:0-25508 GCA_965372635.1 uncultured bacterium
AGTGTTCATCATTGAAAGTCCCAAGTTGGGCTTTGAAGAATCCCTAAAAAAAGATTTTATTGAACCTCTGCCATCCCTCGGCTAAAAGACCGGTAAAAATCTAGCTTCTCTCCAGCACCACCGCCCCACCCTGCCCGCCGCCGATACAGAGCGTGGCGAGGCCGAGGGTGAGATCGCGCCGTTTCATCTCTTTTAAGAGGGTGAGAATAAGCCGCGCGCCCGTGGAGCCTACGGGATGTCCGAGAGCGATTGCACCGCCGTTCACGTTCATAATCACCCGATCCACCTTGCCTATGGCCCGTTTGGCCCCGAAATGTTCTTCGGCAAATTCCTTCGACTCGAAGGCCCGCTCGCAGGCGATCACCTGGGCGGCGAAGGCCTCGTTCAGTTCGATGAGCTGAATATCCTTCAGCTTCAGCTTTGTCTTTTCGAGGACCTTCTTCGTGGCGAAAACGGGGCCGAGCCCCATCCGCGCCGGGTCGAGCCCTGCATAGGCAAATCCTTTAATGAAGCCGAGCGGCTCAAGACCAAGTGATTTTGCCCGTTTTTCCGGCATAACGAGAAGCATGGCAGCACCGTCGGTAAGCTGAGAGGCGTTCCCCGCCGTCACCGTACCGTAGTGCCTGTCGAAGACCGGCTTCAACTTGCCGAGCGCCTCCATGGTCTGTTTTTCTCTCACCCCGTTGTCCTGCTCCACCGGGCCATAGGCCGGGGGCGGGAAGACGGTCACCATCTCCTCTGCCAGTTTTTCACGCGCAGCCGCCACCCGCTGGTGGCTCAAAAGCGCAAATTCGTCCTGCTCCTCCCGGCTGATGGAAAAATCCCGCGCCAGTATCTCCGCCGTCTGCCCCATATTTTTCCCACAGACAGGGTCCGTCAGTCCGAGCATGACGCCGATGACCGGTTTCAGGTAGGCTGGCCGGATGCGGGACAAAACGCCGAGTTTTTGTGCAAAGGATTTCGCCCGCTGGAGATCAGTGATGATATCTTTCAGTTTGGGCGTAAAGTAAAAAGGAATATGGCTCATGGACTCCACCCCGCCTGCCAGTATGATCTCGCTTTCCCCCGCCTGCATCTGTACGCATGCGCTCGTTACCGCCTGCATTCCCGAGGCGCAATTCCTGTGCACCGTATAGGCCGGGACCGACCTCGGAATGCCCGCCCGAAGGGCAATGACCCGCGCCGGGTTGGCCGAATCGACAGGCTGGGAGACGTTTCCGATAATCACCTCGTCCACCTGGAGGGGGTTTATGCCTGTGCGGAGGAGAAGTTCGCGGAGCGCCACCCGGCCCAGTTCCACCGCCGAGAGCGACTTGAACTCCGTACCGGCCTTGATGTAGGGGGTTCGAAGCCCCTCGATGATTGCAACGCGTTCCATTGATATCCCTTTTTCTCCTAGATTATCAGAGGTTGCGCTCCTTTGCAACCGCTTTGAAATATAATTTTACCTTGCAACCTCAAACTGTTATGATGGAATCTCGAACTTTAAATCGACCTCTCCTTTTTATCTCCCTGATGACGTAACAAAATGAGCCCGGAAGACAAATCGAGAATCTCACGCTCCTGGCAGTTTTGGCTCCACGAGACCATCTTCGAGGCCGATACGCCGCTCGGCAAGGCCTTCGACGTCCTGCTCATCGTCAGCATCCTCCTGAGCGTGCTCACCGTCATGCTGGAGAGCGTGTCAGCCATCCGGCTCAGCTTCGTCCATGAACTGCACCTTATAGAGTGGTTTTTCACCATCCTCTTCACCATTGAGTATATCCTCCGCCTTATCTGCGTAGGCCGCCCACTAAAATACGCCACCAGTTTTTTCGGCATCGTCGATCTCCTCGCCGTGCTCCCCACTTACTTAGGTCTCCTCTTTCCCGCCGGGCACTATCTTACGGTGGTCCGCATCCTCCGCGTGCTCCGCATCTTCCGTATCCTCAAGCTCGCCCACCATCTAGGCGAGGCAAAACTCCTCATGGAGGCGCTCCAAGCGAGCCGCCGGAAGATCACCGTCTTCGTCTTCACCGTCATGACCATCGTCGTCATCGTGGGATCGCTCATGTATGTGATAGAGGGAGAGGAAAACGGTTTCACCAGCATTCCCCGGGGCATCTACTGGGCCATCGTAACACTCACCACCGTCGGCTACGGCGACGTCTCCCCCAAAACCGACCTCGGCCAAGCCCTCGCCTCCGTGGTGATGATTATGGGTTACGCCATCATCGCCGTCCCCACAGGGATCGTAACCGCCGAAATTTCCCAGCAGACCTTCCTGAGAAACATCTCCACACAAGCCTGCCCCGAATGCAGCCTCGACGGGCATGCCCCTAATGCAAAGTTCTGTAAGTTTTGTGGGGGGAAGTTGTGAGAGGTTAAAAAAGCAATCTACGATTCGATCTTGGAAGCCTAGATGTTTCGGTCTCCCCCTTTGTAAAAGGGGGGTTTTCTTATTGCCTGGCGTTCAAATCCCCCCTCACCCCCCGTTACTAAAGGGGGGAATCAATGTGGCTTTGGTTATTTCGGTGCAGGGGCGCACCGAAACATTGACATCAGCTTTAGTTAACACTTTCTTTACTCTTTCTTTCTCTTGGTACAATAAATTTGCTTTATGAGTGAATGATGGATCAGATTGACTTGCTGAAATAACACTACCAATTGCACTGTCAATCACTTTAAGCTTTTCTTCGGAAACATCCAGTTTAAGTATTTGATCTATTTCTTCATGAATAGCTTTGTGTCTCCGATTGGGAAGGCGCAACTCATTTCTCATCACAATCGAACCAGTAATCGTTTTCGGATATCCGATATCGTATACATGCTCCTTCTTTGACTTCGATTGTAAGCTTCTCTCATTTAGAATACCCCGCACTTTATATAAAGTTGAAGGGTTGGCTTTTGCACCCGATAGAGTCATATCATCTACATAACAAGTCATCTTCAATCCGAGTGAAGTTGCTAACGCATTTATTTCTTCAAACATCTTGTAGTGTGCGTAGAATGCGAGGGGTTGGCTCAGGCAACTGCCAGTAGGCACATGATTGTCATAGGTACATAGTGCTGTTAATAAGCCAGAAACATCCCTGCTGCAATACAGTATGCCATTAAAAAATTCAAAAACGTGCCAGCCTAACGTTGATGGAAAAAATTTTCGAATGTCTAATGTAATAGCACGCTCAGAATCAAGATGCGCCTTTGCATTTGTGATGTAAGATTTGCCTTTGATGCCTGAATGAAGGTATACAGGGGGGTCTACCTTTCTTAAGAGGTGAAATAACCTTCGGTGAATAAACTCAAAGTGAGGCTTTGGAACTTCAAATTGACGGCATGTTTCGCTATTCTTGTCTTTTAGAAATACGCGATAGTTGTCTGTTCTTTTTGCTAAGCTTTCTAGCTTATTTAAAGACAGGTTAAATAGTGCCGCAAGTTTACGGCGGCTGTTAAGCTTATATAGTGGGGATTGATTTAAATGATAAGTTTTATGCTGTTTTTTTGTAGTCACTTTCTTTCACGCTTGCCGTATCTGAAAGCCAGTTCATAATCTTCACAATTTTGTCGGCGACAAACACTCTTGTTTTTTCAGAAAAGTTATCATTTTCAAGATTTTCAGAAAAGAGAAGCAGCGATGAAGGAGCGATGTCAAAAATGCTTGCATACTTTTCTAAAAGCTCGAAATTAGGCGTTTTTTTTCCAGATTCAATTTCAGAAAGGTATGAGCGAGAAATACCTAATTTCTTTGCCAATTGGGATTGATTAATATGGTGGAATTCTCTTACTAGGCGCAATGCATCATTAATCATGAATGTACTCCATTATAAAAGTTATAAGTTAATTAAAAGTGCTCACTGGTCACCACATAAATGATTGCATCAAGCGAATAATCCACATAAAAATGCGGAATAACGCCGTGACAAACAGCCAAGTTTTTCGATTCACAAGAAGTTTTTTAACCCTCTTGAGATAATCGCTAAACCCGGCATGCAGTGTCCGCCATCGTGTAGCCTGCTGGACATCTTTCATATGCACACCTCCTATAAGTTATCAGCATAGCGTTTATGCAATGCCGTGTCGTCACAACTTATAGGACGGGAGTACGATGGCGGGGGGTACCAATGAGCATTTAGAACCGACTAAACCTGTCGTTTTAGTCGGTTTATACTGGCCTTCAAAGAACTAGGAACGTACAGTTCCACTACAACATGAGGCCTGCATACAATAGAGGCTAAAGCCTCCGCGAGCTAGTTTTTCAGCTCCTCAAAAAGACGACATCTCCCTTGCAGCATGACTATGAAACGAAGTGTATCAATTCTGTTCGCCATTGTCAAATGTTTTTCGCAAATAGCGAACACTTCTTCACAAGGGGTTTATTAAGATTTTGATTCTCCTCCAGAGAATAATCCTAAAATGATAGTTGAAATGAAATATTATATTTTATCTGGAAAATTGAATTTGTGATTACAAGAAGAAAGTAGTTTTCTACCCCCCCCCTCCCCTTTAACTTGCCATAAGAACCGCTTAAAGGCTAGAATACTTACCATTTATCCAACAAAAGGAGACATCCCATGAAAACCGCCGTCCATCTGCTGTCCACCCTTCTCATCATAGCCCTTGCGTCCCTATCGCAAGCAAGACCTGAAATCATAAAACCGAACATCTACTACTACGCCGAAGACTACGTAAATAACGGTGAGGTGCACGACATTGCCGACGAAAAAAACTACGAAGAGGTCTTCAAGAATTATGAATATTTCGAAACACAGTACGACGCGGCAAAACGGGTCATCCTATTCAGGCACTACAAGCGGGGGGATGTGATCTGGGAAGAGCGGTACGGTTACCACGACAACGGGAAGCTGGCGACTAAAGAGGTAAAAAAGGAGGGGAAGCCTGTGGAGAAATTCACCTTTAAGCCTTAAGGCTACCTCTAAAAATCAACATTTTGTCATTCCCGCAAAAGCGGGAATCTAATTAAATCAGACCTCTGGATACCGGATCAAGTCCGGCATGACAGATTAATAGAGATTCTTTTAAGAGATGAAACGGATTCTCCTCAACACATCGCTCTTTTTCGTCGCCGGGTGCCTCGGTGGGCTGCTAAACAGCCTCGCCGTCTGGCTTGCCGGGGAGTATGGCCTCACTGCCGCAGTGGGGGTAAAGATCGCCCCAGCACTCACCCTCCCCTGGCTTTACCGGCGAATCGTCTGGGGCGGTCTCTGGGGTCTCATCTTCTTCCTCCCCGTGGCCCGCCACAGCACCATCGCGCGGGGAGCGCTCCTCAGCCTCGGGCCGTCGGCGGTGCAACTCTGCTACCTCTTCCCCTACATACTCAATAAAGGCTTCATGGGGCTGAAACTCGGCAGCGCCACGCCCCTGCTCGTCCTCGCATTCAACCTCGTCTGGGGAATTACGGCGGCCTTCTGGATCAAATTTTCGAGGAATTAAAGAATGGATATTTCGGTGCGGGGACGCACCGAAACATCGAAAAGATAGTAAGGTGGCGTTTTACAAATCGATGATTGACTTAAACCCATCCCCCTCTTGATCTCCCCCTTGAAAGGGGAGAAAATTACTTAACCACAACCCTTACAATGGGAGAAAGTTAATCGTCCCTCCCCTTCAAGGGGAGGTTAGGTGGGGATGGGTCAAAAAGGGTAAATTAGCAAATTTCCGAGGAACTAAAAAAGGAGTGGCGCTCCGCCTAGAGCGGTTCACCTTCTGCGTGGGCGATAAAGAGGGTGAGCTTTTTTATCACCACATTTAGTGAGATGATCCCCACCTTCCCCTCTGACCGGATCTCATCCATGCAGAGGGAATAGACGTCCGCCTCATCTCTCTTCTCCTGGATATAGTGGTCGAAGGCCTCGATGAGGTTTTCGCTTTTCCTCTTGAAATTGAGCACTGAAACGACGATGCCGTTCTGGTAGTCCTTCAGTTCGTGTTTCAGGTTGGCGAGGTTCTCCGCCCCCCACTTATCGGCAGCCTTGAGCGAACCGAGCGACTCGCCGATCCAGTCGATATGGAAAAAATCGACTACCTTCAGGTAGAGCCTCGCCGTCTCGTAGAAATTGTAGTGGTGCTCCTCCTTGACGTGGATGATATCCATCACGTCTTTAAGAAAGGGGAGAATGGCAAACTTCACCGCCAGCGCCTCGGGAACTTTTTCCGCCACATGCATTTCGACAAACGCCTCAAGCTCGACCTTCTTCTCCGCCCGGCAAGTTTCGTCGATGGAATCCCATAGCCCCTCCTGAAAGGTGCGCACAATATCGCCGTACTGGAGGACGAAATCGAAGGATATGCGATCCTCCGTCTGGTGCGTGATGAACCACCTGAGCGCATAAGCGATCACTTCTTCCAAGGTCATGAGGTAGCGGTACTGGAGCGCTGTGGGAACAATGTTATCCAGCGCATAGACCTCCTCACGGAAGCTGTCGGCGTGAAGCAGCCCTTCTATGATGATATAGGCTTTTGCAATGTCCTCCACCGGTCGGCCAGTATCGGCGGAGAGCAGCGGCAGGAGCGTAATCCCCGCCCGGTTGACCACCCGGTTGATGATTGTCGTGGAGATAATCTCCCGTTTCAGGCGGTGTTCCGGAAGGTCGGCCTCGAAGGTGCGCCGCACCTGGCCGGGGAAATAATCCCTCAAATAACGCTGGACGAAGACGGTATCGATCATGGTTGAGTCGAGAATAGTCTTGTAGTAGATCATCTTCTGATAGCCCGTGAGCACGGCGATAAGGGGGCGAGTAAAGACCTCTTCTCCTTTTTCGAGCGCCTCCATCATCTCCGTTTTGGGGAGAATAAACTCCTCCGCCCGGTTCAGCCCGAGCGTCTTCTCCATTTCATCGATAACATCGACAAACGCTTCGGGGTTCTCCTTCGCCCAAAGGGCGTCCATGGAGATGGCCCCCCCCTGGAGATAGTTGTTTTTCAAGACCTTAAGACAGACTTCCCCGGTCATCTCTTTAAGGATGCCGTTTCGCTCGTCCATCGACTTGATCTCCCCCTTTTCGAGGAGGTGATCGAGCATTACTTTAAGATTCACCTCGTGATCCGATATGTTGACGCCTGCCGAATTGTCAACCGCATCGGTATAGCAGAGCCCCGCGCGGGCGGCGTATTCCAACCTGCCGAGTTGGGTCATGCCGAGGTTCCCCCCCTCGCCGACCACTTTTGCGCGGAGGTCCCTCCCGTTCACCCGGACGGCGTCGTTTGCCTTATCGCCCACGTCGAGATGGCTCTCCCCCTTCGCCTTCACATAAGTCCCGATGCCGCCGTTATAGAGGAGATCGACATTCGCCCGAAGGAGCATACGCACCATCTCCTCGCCGGAGACCTCCTTCTTTTCCGTACAGAGGAGGCAGGCCATCTCGGAACTCACCGGGACCGCCTTGGCGGAGCGAAGATAGACGCCCCCCCCTTTGCTTATGAGCTTCTTATCGTAATCGGCCCAAGTGGAACGCGGCAGGACGAAGAGACGTTTTCGCTCGTTGAAGCTCTTCGCCGGATCGGGAGCCGGATCGAGAAAAATATGCATATGGTTGAAGGCCCCAACGAGAAGAATCTTGTCCGACAATAGCGTACCGTTTCCAAAAACGTCGCCCGACATATCGCCGATGCCAACGACGGTGATCGAATCGAACTGCACATCGACCCCCTTTTCCCTGAAGTGGCGTTTTACCGATTCCCAAACGCCGCGCGCCGTAATCCCCTCTTTCTTGTGGTCGTACCCGGTGGCGCCTCCAGAAGCGAAGGCATCGCCCAGCCAGAAATTATGGCTGAGAGATATCTCGTTGGCCGTATCGGAGAGAGCAGCCGTCCCCTTGTCGGCAGCAACGACGAGATAAGGGTCAAACCCGTCGTACCGAACGGTCCCCGACGGAAAAACCTTCTCCTCAGCAACATGGTTGTCCGTCAATTGAAGAAGAGCGCCGATGAAAGCGCGGTAGCAGATTTTCATATGGTTGAGCTGCGCCTTCCTGGAGGGGAAATCGGTTTTTTTGATATAAAATCCGCCCTTCGCCCCCTCAGGAACGATGATGCTGTTTTTCAGCATCTGCGTCTTCATGAGGCCGAGGATCTCCGTCCTGAAATCATCCCCCCTGTCGCTCCAGCGCAGCCCTCCTCTTGAAACGAGTCCTCCCCTCAAGTGTACCCCTTCGAAGGCGGGAGAATGGACGTATATCTCCGCCATCGGCTTCGGCAGAGGGAGGGCGGAAATCTCGCGGCTCGCCACCTTGATGGAGAGGACGCCGTTTTCGGGCCGGCAAAAGAAATTAGTCCGCACCGTCTGTTTTACTATCTCGAAAAGAGTGCTGAAAACCTGGAAATCAGAAAGGCCGTGAATATCGTTGATCGCCACACCAATCTCCTCTTCGAGTTGGAGGCTTCGTGCAGTGCGCTCCTTTTTCGACATCCTGGCGGGGTTGAAGCGAAGGAAGAAGTAATCGTGTATCAGCCTGATTACGGAACTGTAACGGACTATCGTGTCCATCACCGTGGAATTGTTGTAGGCACGGTTAATCTGAAGAAGGTAATTTTTGAGCGTCCTCACAAGTTCGAGAGAACGCCAGCCAAACCCCTCGATAATGAGCAGCCTGTTCAGGCAATCGTCTTCAGAACGCCCCGCCCTGACGGCGACCATGGCGTCGAAAAAATCCGGGAGCAGCGCATTTAGTTTCCCAATCCGGCCCGGTTCGTCAGAAAGTATGTAGTTATAGAGGAAGCATTCCGCCCGGTCGGCCACCTCGGGGAAACGAAAGACCTGCTCTCCCGTCACATAGAGTCCGAAGTTCTCAAGCTCCTTCAAAATCTTCATAAGCGGCACCGCTTCGAGGGCGTAGAGTTTCAGCACCGCCGTCCCCTTCCCTTTCTCTTCGAGCGCCATCTGGAGGGGTCCGTTCTTTAGAAGCGCCTCCATCTTCACGATGTCGGCCACGGCCTTTTCAGGGGGGGTAGAATCCTTGTAAACAGTCTCCATGGACGGGAGATAACGATTAAAGAGAGGCTGGGCCTTCAGGTCAAAAGCATCGGAAAGAACGATGTAGAACCGCTGGTCCCATCCGAGCGCTACGGCCCGGATTTTCTCCGCCACCATCCCGGCGGAGTGGCGTTGAAAGGCCTCCCCCGGCGCGCTGAAATAGTAGAAGAGGAGCGCCCGCGTCTCCGTACTTGAATGGTGCCAGAGGGTGAGCGGACAATCGTAGGTAGATGCAAGCAGTTTTTCTATCGCCTTTCTCACAGAATAGTTGTTGTCGTTCCTCGATATGCTCACCATCACCATGGCGTAACGCCCCCCGTCCCCCATCCGTGCATACACGTTCACCTCATCGTCGCTCTCGGCCGCCATGATCTCCTTGATTGTCGCTTTCAGATGCACCTGGGTGGCGTAAAAGAGTTCCTGCTTGGGGATGTAATTAAAGAGGGCCCGCGCCTCACGGTATTCGAAGGAGCTCGGCCCCTGTTCAATGGCATCGGCAATGCCTTTCGCCTTTTGCCGAAGGAAGGGGATGGCATCGTTCCGGTAACTCATGGCGCCACGCGTCAGGCGGCCGAGGAGAACGATTTCCTTCACCTCGTCTCCCGCCTGTCCGGGCGTTCTTATGCTGAAAAATTCGACGGTAGAAAGCTGGTAGATAATCGCGCCGCCAAAGCGGCAGAAATCGGTGGAGATAATCCTCGGCGTCTCAGCGCGTACGCGCAGTATATCCTCCACCTCCCCCATCAACCCCGGCACAACCTGCTCCGGCAGCGAGTTATCCCGGAAGATGCCGAGATCGCTATCGGGGAGAGGCTTAAGCTCTCTCCCCTCTTTCCCGGAACGGGAAAGATATTCTCTCATGCCGATAACGACGAAATTATCCGCCGCAAGCCACCGGAGAAAATCGGCAACCTCGCTGCCGGAATACTTAGAGCCTTTGACGGAAAGGGTTTCCACCCCCCGGGCGAGCATCTCTATCCTTTCCTTCATCCTCTCGAAATCATCGACGGAAAAAGCGAGACAGCGGAGTATGGCGAAAAGATCGGACTCTATCCTCTTTATCTCCGCCGGGTCGCCGATCTTTTCGAGATAGAGAACAACGAAGAGTTCCTTCTCCTCCTTCCCGAAGGGTCTGAATTCCCTGACAAGCCCCCCCTCCCGTCGAACGGAAAAGACGGGATGGATGGCGCCGATAATCCTGAAACCCTTTTTAGTGAAATAGCCCCGTATCGATTCGTAGATAAAAGGGCGATTAATCTCGTGAATTTCTACAACCGTCTTGTTGCTAAGAAGTGGCCGGGCCTTCCCCTTTCCCGGCGATGAATTCCAGACGCGCACCTTGGGACTGCATGTCCTGCACCCATCGCATTCCACGTAAGGGAGGCCGTCGGCAATAAATGAGGTGTATTCCTTGAGAGCTGCAATGATTTCCCCATCGGGCAGGTTGTTCCAGAAGCGGGGGAAAAAGGAGTCGAGTACGAGAGAAGAGAGAGACGTTAAAGGAAGCGCGTTCTCTTTCCCGTCAAGCAGAGATTTGAGTTTTTTTATTCTGTCACTGTCGGCATGTTCCAAGGGCAACCTCCCGTCCGGGACTACTGAATAATCTTACCAGAATGACGGAACGATAGCAAAGAGTCTTGACGCGGGAGCGCCGGGAGATTCAGGCAAAAACGATGTCGAAGATTACCGCAGAAAAGATAATGGCGAGATAATACATGGAGGCCTTGAAGTTCTGCCATGCAATCTGGGGAGTGGGGTTTTTCAGCAGTTGGATATTCTTAAATATAAAATAGGCTCCCGCCAGACAGGCAACGACAGTATAAAAAATACCGAGTTGGCCCAGGTATCCTGGCAAGAGAGAAGATCCTACGAGAAACAGGGTGTTTATAAGGATATAGACAGAGGTCTTCTTGTCCCCAATGACGACGGGGAGCATAGGCACACCGGCGTTTCTGTATTCCTCCTTATGAACAATGGCAAAGCTCCAGAAGTGCGACGGCGTCCAGAAAAACATGACCAGCGCGAGGATTAGCGGCAGGGCGCACATCTCCGGATTGATGGCGGCCGCTCCGGCAAGGACGGCAAAACTGCCTGCAAGGCCGCCTATGAGGATATTCGTCCAGCTTTTTCTTTTCAACCAGACGGTGTATAAAACCACATAAACGAAGGCCCCCAGAAAGAGGTGCAGGGTGACCACGTAGTTCAGAGTGAGAGTGGTAAGAGAAAGTGCCATAACGATGAGGAGCGAGGCGACCCAGAAAACGGGCGCCGTAGAGGTTATCACCCCTGTGGTGAGGGGCCTTTTCTTCGTCCTCCCCATCTTGATGTCGATATCGCGGTCGAAATAGTGGTTGAAGGCGCCGGACCCCATGGAACCCATCATCATGGCGATACTAAGGAGCAGGATATTGTTCCACATAATATCCTTGCCGCTCTCCGTGGCGGAAAGGGCGCCCACGATTGCACTGAAGGTGATGAGGAAGGCAATCCTCATTTTGAAAAGGGGAATGAATATTGTCAGGTCTTTCATTCTGTCGCCTCCCGGTCTCGCGGACCTTTATCCATCGGAAGAATCTACGGTTTCCTTTTTTCCAAGCAGCGAAAAAAGTACATTATACACATAAGCCGCCCCGCCTGCAATAGCAACGAGTCCACCGATCCCCATGAGCGTCATGGCCGCGATCTTTGCGTAGTTGTCGAGCCCCTGCGCAGCGCCGTAAGTTTTCCTTGCCACGCCGTGCCCTCCCGCCCAAAACATGCCGACGGAAAAGAGTATCTGCCCGATGCCATACATGTACGGCTGAATCCTGGCAAGCTTCGGGGCAGGAAGTTTCCTCTTCATTGCGGGGAGCAGGTAGTAAGAAAGTCCCATAAATGAAATGGTCACTGCCCCGATGACGCCGTGGTAATGGGCGGGAATCTTCGTATTGCTGTCCTGTATGAAGAGGGCGAACACACCCCCTATAGCGAAGAGGAGAAGTGAAAAAGCGAGCGCCGAAAAACCGGGTTCCCGCCAGGGGAGCCCCCCTTTTATGGAAAAGATCGTCTTCAAAACGGCAAAACCGATAACGAGCGTCGTGATACCGTAGCCGTACTGCATGAGGATGGTGAATGCGAGTTTGAAGGCTTCCGTTCCGCCGGTATAGAAGATAAAAAGGAAAGGGGCAGCAACGATGAATGGGATAAAGAGCGCAAAGAGTATGGAGCCGAAGCGGTCACTGAGGGGCGACACGTTAAGAGTAATCTTGGTCAGCATGAGCCACACCACCAGCATGCCGATAGTGTTTGAAAATTGGAGGATATGCCCGCCGCCCCAGAAAAAATGCTCCAGATATACGAAGTGCTTCAGACCTTCGGGAAATGTGAGATAGGCGAGGAGATAACAGATCAAGGCAGATATAACCGACAGAGCGCAGACCATCATGCCGAAGGTTTCCGCCTTGAAAAGCGACTCGCCGCTCTTTCTCGCGGCATTATAGGTAAGCAAAATATTGACGAGATAGATGAAGAGTCCCACGGCAAAAAGGAAGAGGCCCGTATAGTAAACGGGGTGGTCGAGCACGGGAATGTAGTTCGTAAAAAGAGGCGTTCCGAGACCGAGAAGCGCAGAGGCGATAATAAGGGCCGTCCCCACTGCCGCAATGCCGAGGCCTCCCATGCCGAGCTTCACGCAGAAGGTCTTTCCTCCTCTCATACCGGAACTGGTGAGGGCAAAGAGGACGCCGTTAAATGTGAGAAACCAGATGACGATGGAGAGAACGACGTGATCGACGAGAGCGACGCGGAAGTAATCCTTGCCTGGAAGGATGTCCTGTATCTGCGGGGTTCTCGCCATGGCGAGGAGAAAGGCAAAGAGCCCGGCAAAGATGAGAGAGATAATGGCGAGGAAGAGCCAGGAATAGACAAGCCTCCCTGTGCTTTCTTCAAGCTCTATTTTTAGTGCCTTGTCTGTCACGCGTTGATTTTTCGGTATGATTTTTGTGTGGGGTATTTAGCTTAAATGAGAGCATACTATATACTTTCAGACCCTTTAATGTCAACGATTTTGTAGACTATTGGCTCACTGAGGAACGCGAAGAAAGAAGGCAAGATACCAACCGATAATCCATTCACCGGCAAAAAGAAAGAGTATCGCTCCGGCTGAGAGAAAAGGGCCGAAGGGGATGGCAAATTTCCTCCCCTTCCCGCTTAAAAGCATGGCCCCTCCACCGATAACTGTTCCGAGGAGGGACGACGCCATAATGGTAAAAAGCACCCCCTGCCACCCGATGAAGGCGCCGAGCATAGCGAGGAGCTTTATGTCCCCTCCCCCCATCCCCTCTTCACCGGTGAGCGCCTGATAACTGAGCGCCACAAGGAGGAGACTCCCGCCGCCCGATACGATGCCGATGAGAGAATCGAGCCAGGTAATATCCCGTAGCACGAATGCGGCGAGAAAACCGAGAGGGATCAAAGGGAGCGAGATAACGTTCGGGATGATGCGATGATCCAGGTCTATAAAAGTGATAGTAATCAGGGCGGAAAGGAGGACAAAATAGATAAGATAATCCAAGGTGGGTCCATAAAAATACATGAGCAGCACCGAGAAGAGTGCCGTCAACAATTCGACGAGCGGGTAGCGCAGTGAAATCCTCGCGCCGCACCGTCTGCACTTGCCGAGAAGAAGCAGGTAACTGAAAAGGGGGATATTGTCGTAAAAACGAATATTAGCCCCGCAACCGGGACAACTCGAAGGAGGCGAGACAATCGATTTACCGGCAGGAATCCGGTATATACAGACGTTCAGAAAACTCCCGATAGCAGCGCCGAGGAGAAAAGAAAATATCAAAAAGAAATAAAAAAGTGGAATCATTCCGCACTCACTCAATAAATTTACTGGCATGAGAAGATAACACTCTTTACGCCCTTAAACAATGAAAAATCAAACGCTTTTCCCTGCAATTGGAGTTGACATCCCGGTCAAGTGGTGTAAACTTAAATTAAATACTGAAGAAGGGAGTATCCCTATGGACAGGACCTACAAACAAATCGAGTTGGTCGGCATCTCGGAAAAGAGTTACGAGGCGGCAATACAGAATGCCATTTCAAAGGCATCTCAATCACTTCATGGCCTCAGTTGGTACGAGATCATCGAACAACGGGGAAGGATTTCGGAAGGAAAGGTTGTAGAATTCCAGGTTATTATCAAGATAGCCTTAAAGCTGGATTAAGGAGGGTGAAATGAGAGCGGAAGAGATATTGAAAACAATCCGGGAGTTGTCTCAGGAAGAACGGGACAAGGTGCTCATGGGAATCATGAAGGATTTCCAAAAAGAAATGGTGGACAACCCCGCCTTCATGCAGCACGCCACTGCCGTCATGCATAAATATATGGAGAAGATGCGCGGAGGAGGCATGGATGTGAGCGCATTTGAGGCGATAGCGAAAAAATAAATACTCTATCAAGTTCGTACATCAACTTGCACATAAAAAACACTGAATCTAACAGTCGTTACCAACCACCTGTTTTTTCTTGTTTGCAAGAAACAGATTTCGACCTCATTTAGCGCATTTCTAAAGCACTCTACCCAACCTCATTTCTATTTCACATATTTATTCTAATAAAGGGAATCTCTATTAATCTGTCATGCCGGACTTGATCCGGCATCCAAGGGTCTGATTTAACTGGATTCCCGCTTTTGCGGGAATGACAAAATGTTAATTTTTAGAGGTAGCCTAAAGTCTATAATTCTTTGATCTCATGCATGTATTGACTGCCCCTCCATAATCATCTGAACAGATGCTGAGAGTGGCGCTTCCCCCTCCCCCCCCAAAAATATAACGTCTATCTAATGCTATTTTTTCTTGACGCCTTCATTGTATACAAGTATATTCGTTCAACACTTGAACACATAGTTAAAGATGAAAATTGGTTCCATAAATTGAGTTGACATTTGGTTTGGCACAGTATTAATGTCTTTGCCCTCATAAATTGAATTTAATGAATGAACGAACATCACTTAAAACTTCTCAAGGAACTGTCAATAAATAATACCCTTTCCCAGCGTGATCTTTCTGCGAGGCTGGGGCTTAGTTTGGGTAAGGTGAACTATATTTTGAAGGCCCTTCTGGATAAAGGTCTGCTTAAAGCTGAAAAATTTAAAAATTCGAAGAACAAACTCGCCTATATGTACCATTTAACACCCGAAGGGATAAGGAAGAAAGCGGACCTTACCTACGTTTTTTTTATAAAAAAAATGGATGAATACGACAGTTTAAGGATGGAAATAGAGGAATTAAAGGCGGATCTGGACATCTAGCAACTTAGAAATTATTTTCTACATTTTCCTTGCAGAAAATAATTTCATGAAGGCACTAAAAGGAGTCCAGTTTATCTCGATTAGTTCTTGACACAACTTGTTTCCTGTACATCATGAAATAAGGAATATTTTTCAATAAAATAACTTATGCGACTAATTGAAAAGATAGCATCTAAAACTGCCAATGTTGGAATTATCGGCCTTGGTTACGTGGGTTTGCCTCTTGTAATTGAATTCTGTAAGGCAGGCTTCCAGGTTACAGGTTTTGATGTTGACCCTGAGAAGGTTCAGATGTTAGAAGAGGGTAAAAGCTACATCAAGCATATCGAATCTTCATTGATTGCCCAAAAATCGTCAGACTTTTCCCCTACAACTGATTTCACACAACTTGCCCGTATGGACTGCATTATAATATGTGTTCCAACTCCCCTAAACAAGCATCGTGAACCTGACATGTCCTATGTCTTTGATACCACAAAAACCATTGCCAAACACCTGCGAAAAGGTCAGATGATTGCTCTTGAATCTACCACCTATCCGGGGACAACAGACAATGACATGAGAGTTATACTTGAAGAAACCGGGCTACAGGCTGGCAAAGACTTTTATCTCGCCTATTCCCCGGAACGTGAAGATACCAACAACCCGGATTTCAATACTCAGACCATTCCCAAGGTTGTAGGTGGATACACGCTTGAATGCATGAAGGCTGCCGATTTACTCTACAACCAGATAGTGAAGCAAACAGTCCCTGTCTCATCTACCAGGGTAGCTGAAGCAGCAAAGTTATTGGAGAATATCTACAGAGCGGTCAATATTGCCCTCGTTAATGAGCTTAAGGTCTTGTTTGACAAGATGGAAATAGACGTATGGGAGGTCATCGAGGCTGCAAAGACAAAACCTTTCGGCTTTCAGGCATTCTATCCCGGCCCCGGCCTTGGCGGACATTGTATACCCATAGATCCCTTTTATCTTACGTGGAAGGCAAGAGAGTACGATTTTTCAACCCGTTTCATAGAGCTTGCAGGGGAGATAAATACGAAGATGCCGCACTATGTGTTAGAGAAGGTGTCACAAGCTCTTAATAATTACTCTAAATCACTGAAAGATGCTAAAGTTCTCGTATTGGGGGTGGCCTACAAGAAGGACATAGATGATCAGAGAGAATCACCGTCACTGAGCATTATTCATCTTTTAAGAGAAAGAGGGGCAGATGTATGTTACAGCGATCCCTTTGTGCCAATATGTAAGGGACACCGCCATTATCCGGATATAGATATGCAATCAACTGAGCTCTCAGAAGAGACGTTGAAGCATGCGGATATCGTGCTCTTATTAACCGACCATACCTCTTTTGACTATGATTTTATTGCGAATAATTCAAAATGTATTGTAGATACAAGAAATGTATTCGAGAGAAATGGTGTAAGGAGTGAGAAAATCTTTAAGGCATGAGAAAAATATTAGTTACAGGTGCGGCGGGATTTATAGGTTTCCACCTTTCAAAAAGATTGCTAGGTTGTGGAGATCAAGTTGTTGGCCTTGACAACCTGAATGATTACTATGATGTCAATCTTAAGCTTGCAAGGTTAGATAAACTGAAATCGCTTAATAATTTCAAGTTCCTCAAAATGGATCTTGAGAACAGAGAAGGTATAGCTAAAACCTTTTCTGATGAATCCTTCGACGTTGTTGTAAATCTTGCAGCTCAAGCAGGGGTGAGATATTCACTGAAGAATCCGTGTGCTTATATAAACAGCAATATCGTTGGGTTCATAAATATCCTTGAAGGGTGCAGGCATAACAATATAAAACATCTGGTCTACGCCTCATCAAGTTCAGTATATGGAGCAAATACAAAGATGCCTTTTTCAGTGCATCATAATGTCGATCATCCTGTTTCTCTTTACGCGGCGACCAAGAAAGCTAATGAACTGATGGCTCACACCTATTCAAGTCTTTACAATATGCCTACTACGGGGCTCCGCTTCTTTACTGTCTATGGCCCATGGGGACGTCCTGATATGGCGCATTTTCTCTTTACCAAGGCGATTCTTGAAGGTAAACCTATCGATGTCTTTAATCACGGCAAGATGCAGAGGGACTTTACCTACATCGATGATATTGTTGAGGGCATTGTCAGAGTGGTCGACAATGTTCCAGAACCAAATCCTGAATGGGATGGTGACAACCCTGATTCTGCAACTAGCTATGCACCTTATAAACTTTACAATATGGGGAATAATAATCCTGTCGAACTGATGCGTTTTATAGAGGCTATTGAAGATGCAGTGGGTAAGAAGGCTGAAAAGAATTTACTTCCAATACAGGCGGGCGATGTTCCTTCAACATATGCAGATGTGGATGATCTTATGAGTGATGTTGGCTTTAAACCTTCTACATCAATTGACGAGGGAATCAGAGAATTTGTAAACTGGTACAGAGCATACTATCATTGCTAGCTCGTTAGCAGCTATAATCTCAATTAATCTACTCATATAATCTACTCATACTTTAAAAATTGCCAGGAGGTTTACAAAAAATATTCTTAACGGTAAATCTATTTAGTTACTGGTGGCGTAGGTTCATTCGGCAAAAAAAACATAGTTCCTATCTGTAAAATTTGACGCCGGATGGACATCTTATTGCGATTCACTCGCAGAAGCAGGCAACTAAAAAATGGAACATAGTCATAAAAACGGTTACTGGCCTCGCAGCCTAAGCAACTCGATGGAAGCGAGACGATCGGCTTTCTTGCTGAAATCCTGTATATATAGACGTTCAGGAAGCTGCCGATAGCAGCATCTAGTAGAAAGGATAACATTAAAAAGAGGTGAAAATGAGTAATCAATTTAATTCTAATTGTGCCTCATCAAAGAGAACAATTCCAACAAGCATAGATCTTTTGGTTTTTGATTTTGATGGGGTAATGACGGATAATCGAGTAATAGTTTTTGATAATGGTCAAGAAGCAGTGATATGTAATCGAAGCGATGGGCTTGGCATCGACATGTTGAAAAAGAGTGGGATTAGGATGATTGTAGTGTCAACGGAAAAAAATAACGTTGTGGCAGCCAGATGTAATAAGTTGGGCATTGAATATCATCACAGCGTCGATGATAAGTCAGAGGTTGTAAAAAATGAAGCTATTAAAAATGGAGGGACACTTGAAAAAACCGTTTATGTAGGAAACGACGTAAATGACCTCCCCGCTATCGAAATAGTTGGCTATTCGATTGGAGTGGCGGATTCACACCCCAAAGTTCTAAAAAAGGTTGATTTAATACTTAATTCTAAAGGTGGTAACGGTGCAGTTAGAGAAGTTGCTGACTTAATACTAGGGTAGAGAAAAATGGAAAGATATGTTGAGGTAAGTAGGAAAAAAATAGGAAAGGGATTTCCTGTATACATTATCGCAGAGATAGGGATTAACCATAATGGTTCTATAGATATTGCAAAAAAACTAATAGATATTGCCCATGTTTATGGTTGCGATGCTGTTAAATTTCAGAAAAGAACTCCTGAAATATGTGTTCCAGAGTCTCAGAGGGATCATATGAGGGAAACGCCATGGGGCTACATCTCCTACATGGACTATAGGCATAAGGTGGAGTTTGGTGACGAAGAATTTACCGAAATTGATAGATATTGCAAAGAGAGGAATATGACCTGGTTCGCATCTCCCTGGGATATCCCTTCTCTTGAATTTCTGGAGAAATATGATGCTCCTTGTCATAAGATCTCTTCCGCATGTATCACTAATCTTGAACTACTGGAAAGGGCTAGTAAAACAGGAAAACCAATCTTGTTGAGCACTGGCATGTCTACAATGGAGGAGGTAGAAAAAGCAGTGGAGGTGGTGGGCAAAGAACAATTAGTATTGCTACATTCACATAGCTGCTACCCTTGCAATATAGAGGAAATAAACCTCAATTGCCTGACAACTTTAAGGAATAAATTTGATCTTCCCGTTGGTTATTCGGGGCACGAGTCCGGGCTGCCCCCATCAGTAGCTGCTGTAGCTTTAGGTGCTGTAGCAATAGAGCGACATGTAACATTGGATAGAACCATGTGGGGCTCGGATCATGCTGCATCACTAAGTCCTAGTGGAGTAGAGAAGCTGGTTAGATACATAAGAGCAACTGAATCTGCAATGGGTGATGGTGAAAAGAAGATATGGGATAGTGAGATGAAGGCTAGAAACAGGCTCAGAGGTGATACTTAGATATGGTAAAGATGGACATCAATGTTGCCTGCAGCGAAATATTCCATTCAGAAGCTTATAAACAGTGGTTGCAAAATTCAGGTGAAGAATACGCAGAATATCGACGTCAATGGAGTGATAATCCTCAAAGAAACATAGTAAATTCATTCCCCCTCCATATAAGCTTTGAATCTACAAACGCTTGTAACCTGGAATGCGTCTTTTGTTCCAGAACTATTAAGAAAAAAGAGGGACTGCTCGGCCCTGTACATATTATGCCCATAGAACTGTTCAAGAGGGTAATTGATGAAGGAGTTGAAAAAGGGCTGAAAGCTATTAAACTGAATGCGGGGGATACGGAACCCTTACTCGTTAATGATCTTCCGGACAGGATTGTTTATGCGAAGAAGGCCGGTGTCCTGGAGGTCATGTTTAATACAAATGCTACTCTTTTGGATGAAGAAAAAAGTAGAGACATTATCGAGTCAGGCTTGGATAAATTGCTGATTTCATTTGATTCGCCATCTAAAGAGAAGTATGAGCAGGTTAGAATAGGCGCCAACTATGATGATGTAAAAAAAAATATTCTAAACTTTTGCAGGATGAAGAAGGTAAGAGGTTTTATTAAACCTTTCGTTGTCATACAAATGGTGAAGATGAAATATAATATGGAGGAGATCGAGACATTTTATAATATGTTCAAAGAACATGTCGATATTGTCAAGATTGGCGATTACAATAATCAGCAAGGACTCAATCCTGATGATTTATGGGCAGCAAAAAAAGATGAAATTGCCACTTTTGCCTGTTCGCAATTGTGGCAAAGGGTTCATATTCGTGTTGATGGCACGGTTATACCTTGTTGTGGTGATGTTACGAACAAGCTAGCTCTTGGCAATGTGAATCATTCAGATGTCGAGTCGCTATGGACGGGTGAAAAATTAAATAAATATCGTCATGCGCATTTAGATGGGAAATGGATAAATATTGAGGCCTGCCGGAATTGCGGCCTGCCATACGTGTAAACTTATTAAGAAAATTATGTACTTTTAAGGGAGAAAATGGATGTTGTATGAAAGGGAAAGGGCGTTAAAGGCTCCGGCTAACGTTCACATAGAATTTACCGCGAGTTGTAACGAGAAGTGCCGGCACTGTTATAATTACTGGCGAGAGGATGGTGCTCCGGCAAACAACATAAAAAGGAGTGATCTTGATGCTATAATAGACCAACTCGTTGAGGCCGGGGTGTTTCATGTCATCCTTACAGGCGGAGAACCATTGATTAACTATGAGGAGGTTCTTTATGCCACTACGCGGCTGAAAAAAAGTGGTTTCACCATAAGTATGAACTCAAACCTCATAGCGGCCACTGAGGACAAAATGAAAGCACTCAGAGATGCTGGCCTAACACATGTGTTGAGTTCGCTGTTGACTCATGATGAAGAACTTCACGACTATATCGCCTCCGTCGACAAAGCCTGGCAGAAGTCTGTTGAAGGGATTAAGGCAACTATTAAGGCAGGTATCTCTATTACAAATAATATGGTACTTTCTCAGCTTAACAAGCATCAGGTGTATGAAACAGGAGGATTTCTCGATTCTATTGGTGTACAGGGAATCTGTGGCACCAGAGTTTCACCACCACCTTATGCAGATATTCATATGCAAAAAGAGTTACAGATATCTGTAGAAGATGCAGGGAAAATCCTCAGCGACCTGTTGTTGATAAAAAAAGATTTTGGAATGAGGATTAACGCCCTCCTGCCATTCCCTCTTTGTTTCTTGAAAGATTTTGAAAAATATATCGATTTTGCCGGGAGAAAGTGTGCCGGAGGGACTTACACGTTATCTCTTAATTCTAACGGAGATGCACATGCCTGCCAGAAGGAGGGGCTTGTTGTCGGTAATATCCTTCGTGACGGGATATATAAGGTCTGGGAGAATATAAATTCTTGGCGTACCGAAAAACAAATACCTGATGAATGTAGGAAGTGCAGTGCCCTGCCTGAATGTGGCGGCGGCTGCCGGACGGTAGGATTGGCTTACGAAGGGACACTTAAAGGTAAAGATAATCTAATGGTGGAGCCATTAACGGAGAAGGATGTAACAGTTACTAAAAAAATGTGGGGGCAGGTAGATAATGAGAAATTTCTTTTTGTTCCCACTCTGAGGTTCCGCCAGGAGGATGATTTTACCCTGCTTAATATCAATGCGGCAAAGAATATTATGATTGAAGACGAAGTTGCCAAAATTGTTAAAGATAAGTTCGAAAAAAATGAGATATTTAATCTGGAGAGTTTTGGCAAGAAGTATAGAAGGACATTAGGACATTTTGTCAAAAAAGGTGTTGTTAAGATCGTTAATTGACATCTTATATTCAGCAACTTAGGAGGAAAGCAGATTGGCAATTGAGCCCCCTGATTTTAATAAGGCTTTTGAGTATGAGAATAACTTTTACCTTTCCTGCAACCCACAAAGAATTGGTAAGTTTTTAGCCCATTATGAATTATATCGCATGGCCTCCGGGGTGGCGGGCACCGTCGTAGAGTGTGGTGTTTTTAAGGGTGCTTCTTTGACAAGGTGGGCTAAATTCCGAGAGCTTCTTTTGAGCGGCATGTCACAAAAGATAATAGGCTTTGATATTTTCGGGAGATTCCCGGAAGCAACTCTTGATAAAGATGTTGAGCAAAGGAAACAATATCTTGATGCAGCCGGAGATCAGAGCATTTCAGTTGATCAGTTGAAAGCTGTATTGAACCATTATAACCTTGGAGAAAATATAGAGCTTGTCAAAGGAGATATCCTCAAAACTATTCCAGAATATGTGCATGAACATCCAGAACTAAAAATTGCGATGCTGATAGTGGATGTTGATATATATGAGCCAACAAAAGTCGCTTTAGAGTATCTTTATCCTCTAGTTGTTCCCGGCGGAGTCGTTGTCCTGGATGATTATGCCGTGTGGGAGGGAGCAACCAGGGCTGTAGATGAATATTTTGATGGAGAGGTCAAATTTAAGAAGTTTCCATTTAATCCAACCCCAACGTATTTCATTAAGGAATAAAAGAAAGTCATAAGGTAGAAAATGAAAATATCCAATGTATTGATTAACGATTCACCGATCCTTTGTCTTGATGTTAATGACCGTTTATACAAGGTGTTAACGGTCAGGAATATAATGCTTAAAACTGAGCTTAAAAACGAAATAGAAAAACATCAGGTCCCTTCAGATTTCAACCTGAACTTCCTGAGGATGTCAGGGGCTTATGATTTTTTGCATGTCGTGGAAGATTATATTTTCTCATCAATACAAAAAGGGAAAGAAGAAAGTCTTGAAACGGCTGCGTTGAGATCAGGCACTTACACCTACACTTCTCCCATTTTTGACTGCCCTCTCTATTACGGTGCAATTCAAAATTCCCCGGAGTTCTGGAGAAAGAACAAAAGAGAGAGAATAGACCTGATGTTTATAAATGGATTTGCCAGGTCTCTTGGTGCAAGAAGAGGGCATCTTAATATGATTAATATCCCTGGATATACAACCAGTTTCAGATGTGCGACTGAATTGGGCGTTGTGATAGGCAAGGATGGTAAGAATATAAGTGAAGAAGATGCTATGGACCATGTCTTTGGTTATACCTGCGTAAATGACATGATCGGCAATTGCTGGAAGGATTTTGCAAAGGAGCGGCATCCAAATAAAACTCCCTCTCGGTTTGAGTTGCTGGTTAACAGCTATTATGGGCGGTGCACCGAAAACTTCGGCCCTGTCGGGCCGCATATTGTTACTAAAAACCATGTGCCGGACCCATACAACCTGCTAAAACTGACAAAACTTAGTGGTAAGATAAAAGACCGTGCATTTACCAATGCCATGCTTATTGGAATAGAGCGTGGTATTCACCTCCTTTCACAATTCACTCCTTTAAAAGCCGGTTCAATAATACATATGGGAACGATGGGACGGGATGGTATTACCATCAATGATTATGACCCATTGTCAAAAGTGGATAGTATAGAGATTGAAATAGAAAAAGTGGGGGTGTTGCGAAACCATTTCATAGATCATAGATTTGAAGATGAGGAAAAGAATCAATGAGAAATTACTGGGTTACATTTGCGAATACTAACTTTGATGCAAGAAGACTCAATGTAGAAAAGCTCCCTTATCCCCTATCTATGCATGTCCCCGGACTAGCTTTTTCTAATGATAATATTGTTAAGGTTTCAGCCAAAACTAAAAAATTTGAGATCGGTGTAGAACTGGCCTTCAGAATAGGAGAAGACATATTCCAGCAGTCTAAAGAAGATGCACAGAGAGTAGTTGAAACGTGTCATCTGGCAGTGTCTGTAACTAACAGCTATCACATTGATGGAATAATGAGCAGGGTTGTTACTCCCTCAGATCAGGATGAAGCCGATAGTGAGTATTATACGAGATGGTGGGAGGGGAGCAATTCCATTTCTGAAAAGCTGGATTGCAGTTGGGAAGGCTTAATCGGTAAAGAGGTTGCGATGGAAGGTGATGGTTTTCATCAAAGTGGAAAAACAGATTATTTTCATTCACCGGCTGACATAGTTCATTTTATTTCAAATATAAATAAGCTGTATAAAGGTACCTACATTTGCTTGGGTCATATCCTGAGACAAGAGCTTGAAGTGGGGAAGTCAGGTGGTATGAGAGTCAAGGCTGTAATACCGTCGATTTATGAACATCAAGTTGAGCTAAAGGTAATAGATTGAAAAAACTGGCACTTATCCCTGCCAGGGGTGGTTCTAAACGCCTGCCGGGAAAGAATTATAAAATCCTGGGGGATAAGCCGCTGGTTGCGTACCCTATTGAGGCGGCAATCAATAGCAGATGCTTTGATAAAATAGTCCTTTCCACCGATAGTGATGAGATTGCGGAAATCGGCAGAAAGCATCCTGAAGTCAGTGTCGAAAAAAGGGATAAGGAACTGGCTTCTGATTCCGCGACAATTCGCCAGGTTGCTCTCGACCTGATGGAAAGATATGAGAAGGAGAATGACCGTTATGATGTTATAACCATAATGCTCCCTACTGCCCCCTTTGTAAAATCCCAAGATATTGTTAAGGGAATTGACCTGATATCATCTGAAGATGATCTATCCGGTGTAATAAGCGTTACCGAGTTTGACTTTCCTCCCCAAAAAGGGTCGATATTAAGTGAAAATAATCTTCTTCACCCAGTATGGCCCAATTCTCCTTTCTTCACCGGTAAAACCAGAACACAGGACCAATACCAGATATATCATGAAAACGGCTGTTTTTTTACATGCAAATGGAAAAGCCTGTTGATGAATAAATCATACTATATCGGGAAAATAAAGGCTTATGTAATGCCCAGAATACAGTCCGTTGATATAGACAATGAGATTGATTTTATTTATGCGCAGTTTTTAATAGAGAAGGGTTATGTAACGTTGGACTAAAAAATTGTAATTAATAATTAAAATCAAAAGTAAAAATTGTTTTATGCCAATCATGCCAAATAATAAGCAAATATCAGAGCTTGTTTTTGATGAAAGAATAAAGTGTTTTAATGAACCATATGCACCTGACGAGCTTCGCAGTGTTCTTCAGGACTATGATCATAACAGAAAAAAGATATCACTTAAAGAAACAAGAATGTATTCACTATGGTTGCAAAGAAAAACAATTGTTAAGGCCCTTCCAGAGAGTAAAGGTAAGGTATTGGAAGTAGGCCCTGGTGGCAATCTAACTGCTGATTTCATGAAAGACCTCGGGTATGAGTATGTAACTATGGATGCTCAAGAAAGTGTGAAACCTGATATATTATGCGATATTGAAGATTTAAATGTAGAAAACTATGATAGTACTTTTGACCTTGTTGCGTGTTTTCAAATGCTTGAACATATTCCATATGATAGCTACTTGGAAACACTTGAGAAGTTTTGGAAGATTTCAAAAAAAAACGTTCTTATTAGTGTCCCCTATTATTATACTGGACCCCAATAATGGTACAACCGCTTAAGGTGTGTTAATGTTCCCATAA
>CBDVDA010000040.1:0-25160 GCA_965372635.1 uncultured bacterium
GTAGACTCGTTGATAAATTAAGGATCAACTCTGAAGGATGGGCATGGTGGAAAAGAAAGATAACAATAACAATATCAACGTCAACATAAACGGCAACGATATCGAACTCCCCCATCCCATGTCGGCCATACAAGCGGTCTGGCATGCGGGATATCCCATGGTGCATGGTGTGGGGTGCCTGGAGGGGGTCTGCGGTGCCTGCAAGGTTCTGGTGAGGCGTGCCGGTGGGTCGGAGATCACCACCGAACTCGGTTGCCAGACCATTGCCGAAGACGGCATGCAGATTATCTTCCTCATCTTCCCCACGCCGAATCATCACCACTATAATCTCTCTGATTTTAAAAACTCGTGGGAGATGCAGGGGCAATTTCACGCCATCTTCCCCGAGGCCGCCAGTTGCCGCCACTGCCACGGTTGTACAAAGTCCTGCCCCAAGGATATCGATGTGGAGAAGGGGGTGGAGTTGGCCGTAGAGGGTAAGTTTAAAGAGTCGGGGGAACACTTCCTGGAGTGCGTTATGTGCGGGCTCTGTCTCACCTCCTGCCCGGAACGGATTACGCCGAACCATGTGGGGCTTTTCAGTCGCCGGATTTCGGCCTATTTTCATGTGCGCCCGTCTAACCTTATCAACAGGCTGGAAGAGATGCGTAAGGGGCTTTATGCGATTGAATATGAAGGGAAAGAATAGAAATAATCACACAGAGACACAAAGCCGCAAAGAAGAATGAATGAAAATGAGATTGGAACGATAATAGTTGATACGTCAATTGCGATACATAAAGAGCTTGGGCCGGGATTGCTTGAAACAGTTTATGAAGTCATACTAGCCTCTGAACTTAAAAAGCGTGGATTGCCGGTCAGTCGGCAAGTATCTATTCCTATAGAATATCATGGACTAAAATTTGCCGAAGGATTTCGAGCAGATATTCTTGTAGATAATAAAGTGATAATCGAACTAAAGTCCATTGAATCAATAAATAAAGCTCATAAGAAACAAGTTTTGACATATATGCGGTTGACTGAATGTAAGCTCGGTTATCTGCTAAATTTTGGAGAAGCATTGATGAAAGACGGAATATCAAGAATAATCAACGGAGATATAGAGTAAGAACCTTTGTGTCTCTGTGTCTTTGTGTGAGATTAAATAGAGTAGAAATATTCACACGGAGACACAAAGCCGCAAAGAAGAGCGAATGAAATAAAGATTTGACATATAAAAGTCAATTTGATGGATTTAATGACGGAATGTCAGGAATGATCAACAGAGATATGGAGTAATAATCTTTGTGCCTCTGTGTCTTTGTGTGAAAAAAAATGAAAGAAAAAGGAATAAACAGAGAAGAAGCGCTCAGGATTTACTCCAAACTGCATGCTGAGGTAGATCCTCCGCCTGAGGTGGACGTTCCTGAACTTCTGAAGGCCTACCATCCCGATTATATCGAGGGGACGATGGTTCCTCTCCGTGTTGGTCCCAACAAAGGGCAGATGTGTCATTCCCAACTGGCGGATATCCTCCAGGCCGACGCCGTTATCGACGAGGCTAACCTTGCAGGCGCCCCTGTTCATGAGACGGACGTGCTCGTCATCGGTGGCGGTGGGGCGGGGTGTGCGGCGGCGCTCACGGCGGCAGGGGAGGGGAGCCGGGTCATTTTCGCCACAAAGCTGCGACTCGGCGATTCCAACACCGTCATGGCCGAGGGGGGGATACAGGCCTCGGTCAATAAAGACGATACACCCCAGATGCATTTCGACGACACCATCAAGGGGGGGCATAATGCCGCCGATCCGAAGCTGGTAGAAAACCTCGTTATGGACGCCCCCGATACGATCCGCTGGCTCATCAAGCAGGGGATGAATTTTGACGAAGATAAATTCGGTGACCTCAGATTAAGGAGGGCCGGCGGCACCTCGGCTGACAGGATCGCTTATTACCGCGACTATACCGGCCTCGAAATGATGAAGGCGCTCCGTGAGGGGGTGCTTAACTGCGGCGTCGATGTTTGGGAGTACAATCCCGTAGTTGAACTCCTCTCCAACGAGTCGGGTCACTGCGCCGGGGCGGTGGTCATGTCCCTCAATAAACAGACCTATACTATCATCAAGGCCCAGGCCGTCATCATGGCCACAGGCGGCATCGGGCGGGTGCACCTCAACAATTTTCCCACATCGAACCATATCGGCGCGACGGCAGACGGACTCGTGCTTGCCTACCGTCTCGGCGCGAAGCTGCGCGACACCGACTCCTTCCAGTATCATCCAACGGGAATGGCCTACCCCAGCCACATGGCGGGTTCCCTCATTACAGAGGGGATACGTTCCGCCGGGGCGAGGCTGCTGAACGGCAAAGGAGAGCGGTTTGTTGAAGAGCTGAAAGCGAGGGACTGCGTCACCTCCGCCATACTGAAAGAATGTGCAGAAGGGCGGGGTATTGTTACCGATGACGGAATAGAAGGAGTCTGGCTCGATACGCCTTATCTCGAAAAGACCAATCCCGGAATTCTCGAAAAACGTTTCCCAAAGGTATTGCAGACGGGAAAGATGTGCAACCTCGATCCCAAAACCGAGCCGCTCATGGTCTATCCCACGCTTCACTACCAGAACGGCGGTGCGGTGATCGACGAGAACGGCCAGACGACAGTGCAAGGGCTTTACTGCGTGGGTGAAGTGAGCGGCGGCATCCACGGCAGGAACAGGATCATGGGGAACGCTCTCCTAGAGATCATATGTTTCGGCAGAAGGGCAGGGAAGAGTGCCTCTGCCATTTCTCACGGCAGGGGGCATAAGAAGGTGACTATCGAGCATCTTAGCCGCCTCCGGCGTGAATTGACACATGCGGGGATGAGCATGGAGATGAAGAGCCCCATACTCTTTCCCGATTATGCGAAGCGGGGGAGTGATTGATCATAACCCCTCCCAGCCTCCCCTTATCTTAAGAGGAGGGGTCCAATATCCCCCCTCTTGGGTTAAGAGGGGGCCAGGGGGAGTTACTATCGTTGTGAAGTATAACGATCCTGTTTTAAAAGACAAAAGGGGTTATGATTGGAAGCGGGGGAGTGGGGAGTGATATGAACAGAGATAATGTTGTTTACACTTTCTCGAAAGAAAAGCTGGAAGAATGCAGCAGGATGACCATTCGGCAGCGGCTTCTTTGGTTGGAAGAGACTAACGTTTTCATCAATAAGATTCTCGGTTTTAAAAAAAGATCGGAATTTGATGAGCGCTTTAAAGTCTTAGCTGAGATGGAGTGATTTATCTATCTTGTCATTCTCAACTTGATTGGGAATCCAGGAATTAGAGATAGAGATGACCTTAGACCAAAAAGATGACTGGCAACCGGATGAGCCGCTTCTCTATTATAAAACCAAGGAACAGATCGAGGCTTACCGTAAAAAGCCTGTTCTGGAAAAGCTGAAATGGCTTGAGGCGCAGATGGAGTTTTTCCATCAGGCTATGCCGGAGAAAGCTAAGAGGATCAGGGAGAGGCTGAAAAAGGGAGAGTTGTAAATTCCCGTTTTATGCGAAGCAGGGAGGTAAGGAGTGAAGGGTAAAAAAGTGGCAAAGTCAAATGTTATAGAAATGAAGAAAAATAAAGAGCTTGACGCCATCAGGAAGATGACTCCTGCCGAAAGGTTTAGAGAGGCGATTGAACTCTCTCATGCATGTGACAAACTTAAGAAGGCTGTAAAAAGTGGATCTTCTAAGAGGGGTTGAAGAGATATTCTCCTGCCTGGATGCGTTGAAGCAGGAGGGTGCTGTTTCCGATTATCTACTTATCGGCGGGTTGGCTGTTTCAATCTGGGGAAGGCCGAGAGCGACGCGGGATATCGATCTCCTTGTTATGCTCGATAACTCCGCCGACGTTTCGGTGTTTTCCCGCAGACTCACAGAAAAGGGAATGAAGAACGAAGTTCTAAAGGGGGACATGAGAGACCCCATTTCTTGTCTCCTGAAAATATCCCTTGAAACGGCAGAAGTTGATGCAATTATAGCTGCAAAGAACTGGGAAGTAGAGGCCGTTGAAAATGCAGTCCGCATCGATTTTGAAGGGCATGTCCTTCCTGTCGTTTCGCCGGAATACCTGATTGTTATGAAGCTTAAGGCAGGTGGCCCGAGGGATCTGCTTGATGTTCAGGATATTATTGAAGCTGGAGATGTTGATATCGATAAGTTGAAAGCATTGACAAAGAAGTATCGCTTGGATAAGAAGCTTGAAAAGGTTATGAAGAAGTTAGATAGTTAGATTTCAGGCTATGCGAAGCGGGGGAGTGATAGATCATAACCCCTCCCAACCTCCCCTTATCTTAAGAGGAGGGGTCCAATATCCCCCCTCTTGGGTTAAGAGGGGGCCAGGGGGAGTTACTAGAAATGAAATTTAACAACCCTGATTTTAAAGACAGGAGCCGCGAACTCAGAAAAAACCAGACAGATGTTGAGAGAATATTGTGGGCGAAACTTCGCAGCAGGAATTTTCATGGGTTGAAATTCTTCCGGCAGTACAGTGTCGGCGCGTATATACTCGATTTTTATTGTCCTGAAGTGAAAATTGCTATTGAACTGGATGGTGGGCAGCATGGGGAGGAAGAAAATAAAGAGTATGATGATATTCGTACGAACTTCCTGAGTACAGAGAAAATTACGGTGCTCAGGTTTTGGAATAATGATGTGATGAATAATATTGAGGGTGTGCTGGAAGAGATGGGACGGGCAATGGCAGTTGGCGGTGGGTCATGATTGAATGAGCGTAAATGATCATAACTCCCCTTATATATAACATAACGCCCCCTAAACCCCTCTTAACTTAAGAGGGGGGATTTTACTCCTCCTCTTAAGATAAGGGGAGGCCGGGAGGGGTTATGATAATACTGATAAACGAACCTTTAAGTTTCAAGAGAGAAACGAGAATATTATATGACCAAACTTAACCAGGTACTCCTACACAAAAACAACCGCTTCGGCGCCGACTTCCAGCAATGGCTGGAGGTGGGGGGAGGAGAGGGGCTGCGGAAGGCGCTGACCGATCCTGCTGCGGTGGTGGAAACCATCAAAGAGGCGCAACTGCGCGGGCTTGGCGGCAGCGGCTTCCCAACGCACGTCAAGTGGGGCTTCATCATCAATCAAAAAACGAAGGGTGACAAGTACCTCATCTGTAACGGCAACGAGGACGAGCCGGGTACCTTCAAGGATCGTGTTCTTTTGGAAGAAACGCCCCACCAGGTGATCGAGGGGGCGCTCATCGCCGCTGTAGCAACGGGGATCAACAAGATCATCTTCTACATCAATCCCGAACTGGAAAACGCCATAGCGGCCATGGAAGAAGCAATCGCCCAATGGGGGCCTTCGGCCCTGTTCAAGGCTGCCAATAAGCACCTTAAGGGAAAGTTGGACGTTCGCATCCACCGCACGTCGGGGCACTACATTGGCGGCGAGGAGACGGCGGCCATCGAGTCGGTGGAGGGGAAGTTCCCCTTTCCTCGGGGCAAGCCGCCCTTCCCGGCAGAGTCCGGCGTAAATGGACGACCTACGCTGATTAACAACATGGAGACGCTATCCAACGTCTCACATATCATCCGTAACGGTGCAGAATGGTTTCAAAACCTCGGGATAGGCGAGGCGACAGGGACGAAGATATATTCTCTCTCGGGCGACGTGCTCAACCCCGGCGTCTACGAATTACCGATGGGTGTACCGCTTCAGGAGTTGATCTTCAACTACGGCGGAGGGATGCTTCAGGGGAAGGAGTTCAAGGCGGTCTTCACCGGCGGACCTTCAAATACACTGTTGACCGAAAAGGACCTCGACGTGGCCCTTGATTTCGAATCTGTGAAAGAGAGGCGCTCGGCTCTCGGTACGGGGGCGATGATCGTTGTTTCGGAAGGAACGGGGATCGTGAAGCGGGTGGCGGAGTACGTAAACTTCTTCGAACACTCCTCTTGCGGGCAGTGTCCGCCATGTAAGTCGGGCACTTACTACATCTCAATGCTGCTCGACAAGATCGATACGGGGCGGGGGAGGCAGAGCGACCTCGACGCCCTCATCAACCTCTCCGAAATCCTCCCCGGCGGCGGCCGGTGCCACCTCCTCGACGGGGCGGTAAAGGTCCTCGACAGTTCACTCTACCATTTTATGGACGAGTACAAACAATCGCTGAGAGATTAAACTCTACTTGACCCTGAATTTAATTTCGCTCTTCGCCACATTTCCTACTCTATCAATTGCACGAATCTTTACGCGGTAGTTTCTATTTTTCGCAAAGTAGAGCGGCTTATTGTAGACACGTTCTTTTCCTTTGTTTATCCTGTAATAGATCGTTTTTACACCCGACTGCTCATCAGTAGCCGCAAGGTAGAGCTTCGTTTTTTTCGGATATATTTTCTCGCCGAAAACGGTGGATTCTACGCTGAAGTGGGGGAATATCTCGGGAGCCTGCTCGTCTACATAGAGCGTGGTCTTTTTGTCATCTGCCACGTTGTTTACATTGTCGACAGCATGGAAGCTGAGGATGTGTTCTCCTTCGTCTGCAATATTGAATGACTTCTTGTAATCGATTTCGTACCCGCCATCGAGAGTGTAACCCCGGGTCTTTATCCCCGACAGGTTGTCTGATGAATAGAGGGACACCTTCGTTCTTTTCCTGATGTAGTGCGTTTTGCGGCTGTAGTAGTGCGGCCCCTTGAAGGAGACTTTTGATTTAGGCGAGGAGATGTCCACCACAACCTTCCTGTAACGCTTCTTCGTCCGGTTTCTCACGTTGTCCCTGGCCGAATAACCGAAAACATATTTTCCGTTCCGTTTCGGGAAAGAGAAGGGCTCCGTGTAGGCTTTCCCTTTTTTGCCTCTGTAATAGCGGATTTCTTTAACCCCCGCCTTATTGTCCGTCGCTGTCAGTTCACCTTTGGAGCGGCCCGAGACAAAGAGGGTCTTCTTTCTGCGATGCTGGTCTCCGTCAACGGAAAAGCGAAGGTTAGGCGCCTTCCTGTCGAGGTAGAAGGGGATTTCCTTCATCTCTTCCACGTTGCCCACACGGTCTTTTGCGAAAAAAGTGAGCTTCTTCGGTCCGTCACTGAATTTGGTCAACCTGATTGGAACGCCTCTCGTAAATCTCCTTACCTTCTTTCCGAATTTATAGTAGACGCCCTTTACGCCTGCCCTGTTATCCTTACTAGAGAGTGAGATGACGCTTCTCGGCGAGAGAACGACTTCATCTTCCGGGGTGCGGTAGATATTGACTATTTCGTAGCTGCTTTCGGGTGGCGTGAAGTCGAGGGAAAAGGCCTTCTGGTATTCCTTGGAGCGGTTGCCTACGTTGTCGAGGGCGTAATATTTGAGGATGTAGTCTTCTTCTCGCGTCAGGGAGATCGGTCCCTCATAGGTTCTGTAGGACTCGCCGTCTAAAGAGACGTACTTGCTAAAGAGGCCGGCATTCTTGTCATAAAAGTTAAGCTTAACGTCAGCCGGTTTGCCGAGGATGGTGACCCCTTTTCTCTTCACCTTCGGTACAGGAGAGGTGGAATACTTTATTACCGGGGCCTTGCCATCGACAAAAACGTAAAAGAGGTTTGGTCCACCCTGCTTGTGGGCCTTATGACGGTCAGCAGGGGGATGGACGAGGGAATGCTTTCCGTGCCCTTCAAAATAGAAAGGTTTAGGACGTGACTTCCCGTTTTTGCTCGCTTCGTTCCTCAGTGCAGCTTCTCTTCCATCGTCACCGGAAATACTTGTAGCAATGCTCAGGTATATGGGCGTCTTGCTTTTTACATAGATTCGGCCTTTAGGCGACGTGTATATATCGGCTGGTTGTTTTTCATCTCCATACCGGAGAACTTTCTCCTCTACAATCTGTGCCTCGACCACTGGGGGGGCTTCCACAACCTCCACTACAGGGATCATAGGCTCCTCCTTGACAGGAGGGGGCACACAGCCAGTCCAGGCAAGGCCGAGAAAAAAGAGAAAAAAGACCTGTGGCAAGTTTTTAGTCGTTGAATTCATGAGAAGCCTCCTTAGAGATATATTAAATAAGATCACTCTATATGCCACATTAGCGCAGAAAAATCAAATAAAATTGAAAGGATGCGAAAAAAACTTCTGAGACTCACGGCGAAACTTTTTAGAAAGGTAGTAAATCAAGAGGGCTAGGGTTAGTGAGAAGAAAGAAATCAGGCCTGCTGCCGAATCTCCTAGAAGCGATATGATCGGAGTCGAACTGCTAAAATTCCTTGACAAATAGCTGATATTACTGTTAATTTACTAGATTATTTTATTATCAAACAGTGCGAGGAGGAAAAGCGAAGGATGAATATCTATTACGACAAGGACGCTGATCTTGAAATCATACGGTCGAAGAAGGTGGCGGTTATCGGATACGGCAGCCAGGGCCATGCCCATGCAAACAACCTGAAGGAGAGCGGCGTCGATGTTGTTGTTGGCCTGAAAGAGGGAAGCCCCTCCAGAAAGAAGGCGGAGAATGCGGGCCTTACGGTGAAAAATACAGCCGATGCGGCAGCCTGGGCCGATCTCGTCATGATTCTGACTCCCGATGAATTCCATTCCGTCCTGTATAAAGATGAGATCGCACCCAATTTGAAGAAGGGCGGAATTCTCGCCTTTGCCCACGGTTTCAGTATTCTTTACAACCAGGTCGTTCCAAGAGCCGACCTCGACGTCATCATGATCGCACCGAAGGCCCCCGGCCATACGGTAAGGAGCGAATTTGTCAGAGGGGGTGGCATCCCGGACCTTATTGCCATTCATCAGGACGCATCGGGCAAAGCAAAGAATGTTGCTCTTTCCTATGCCTCTGCCATCGGTGGTGGCCGGACGGGGATTATCGAGACAACCTTCCGGGATGAGACGGAGACCGATCTTTTTGGTGAGCAGGCAGTCCTTTGCGGTGGGGCTGTGGAGTTAGTAAAAGCCGGTTTTGAGACGCTGGTGGATGCCGGATATGCGCCTGAGATGGCCTACTTCGAGTGCCTCCATGAGTTGAAGCTGATTGTAGACCTCATGTACGAAGGGGGGATTGCCAACATGAACTACTCCATCTCCAATAATGCGGAATATGGTGAGTATGTAACGGGGCCTAAAATCATCAACGAGGAGAGTCGCTATGCCATGGAAGAGGCGCTCCACAATATCCAGACGGGTGAATATGCCAAGCGCTTTATCATGGAAGGGCAGACCAACTATCCCGAGATGACAGCCATGCGCCGACTCAATGCGGAGCACCCCATCGAAAAGGTGGGTGCCAGCTTAAGAAGCATGATGCCCTGGATCAAGAAGATCGTCGATAAAGAGAAAAATTAGGTCTTACGAATTTTATGAATAACAGGGAAAGAAATAAATCGACCATCTTCGCCGTAGAGGGAAGACCTTTTTATGGTACGCTCATCGTCGTTTCAGTTATCGTTGCCGTTTTGCAGTGTGCCTGGTGGACGCTTTTTTTGGGAGGGCTGACCGCCTTCGTTATGTATTTCTTCCGCAACCCCGAAAGGGTGATCCCCATGACGGAGGGGAGTGTGGTCTCTCCGGCCGATGGGAAGATTGTTCAGAAACGGCTGGTTCAGGAGGATGAGTTTATTGGCGGCGAGGCGATCAAGGTGAGCGTCTTTATGAATGTCTTCAACGTTCATGTGAACCGGGCGCCCTATGCGGGAATTGTAAAGAAAGTGGTTTATTATCCCGGACGCTTTATCAACGCCAGCCTCGACAAGGCCTCAGAACTGAATGAACGGAATGCCGTCCTCATGGAGACGGACAATGGAAAGCAGCTTCTCTTTGTTCAGATTGCAGGGCTTATAGCACGCCGCATTGTTTGCTATGTGGATGAAGGGGATTCTCTCGAAAAGGGGGAGCGTTTTGGGTTGATCCGTTTTGGCTCCAGGGTAGACGTCTATTTCCCGCCCGATGCGGACATTAAGGTCCAGATCGGAGATAAGGTTACGGCAGGGGAGACCATCCTCGGTCAAATCAAGTGAATTTTAAATTGGGGAGAGAGTAAAATGGGACAACGATTATCAAGAGACAATATGAAAAAAGGGATATATATCATCCCGAGCCTGCTCACGACAACGGCTCTCTACTTCGGTTTCTTTTCCATCGTTTCTTCTTTTCAGGGGGATTTCAGTAAGGCGGCCTGGGCGATCGTTGTTGCCGGCATCTTCGACCTGCTGGACGGCAAGGTGGCGCGTCTCACTAAAACCACCAGCGAATTCGGCGTCCAGTATGATTCTCTTTCCGATCTGGTCTCTTTCGGCCTGGCTCCGGGTATCCTCGCTTTTGCTTGGGCGCTTGAACCCTTCGGCAGATATGGCTTGCTTGCTGCCTTTCTTTATGTTACCTGTGCGGCACTTAGGCTCGCGCGTTTCAACGTCAATTCCGATACGGTGGAGAAAAAGAAGTTCAAAGGACTCCCTACACCCGGAGGGGCAGGGATGATCGCCGCAACGGTACTTTTTTATTATCACCTCGGTGGAAACGGTTCGTTGCCGGAAAAGCATGTTACGTTGCTGCTTTTGGTCTATTTTCTCGCCTTTCTCATGATTTCCAACGTGAGCTACTGGAGTTCCAAGGACCTGGGCCTCGATAACAGGAAACCCTTCAGCCTGCTGGTCATTTCTATCCTCGTGATTGTCTTGATTATCTCCGAGCCGGAGGTCATGCTTTTTATCATTGGCGTTGTCTATACTTTTTCCGGGCCTGCTGATCATATGCTGAACCTCGCCAAGAGGCAGTTCCGGGGGAAGCGTGCAACTAAGCAAAAGTCAAAAGAGATTGATGCCTGATATATTCGGCCTTTTCTGCGTCTAAAACAAATTTTGCAAAAATAGTATTTCAATGAGTAGAAGAATAAAAATCTTTGATACGACCCTCCGTGATGGTGAACAGTCCCCCGGGGCCAGCATGAATATCGAGGAGAAGGTGCGCGTTGCGCACCAGCTTGAAAAGCTGAGAGTCGATGTTATCGAGGCTGGCTTCCCAATTGCTTCGGAGGGGGATTTCCTCGCCGTAAAGAAGGTTGCCCGGACTGTGAAAGACTGCGAGGTGGCCGGACTTGCAAGGGCGAACGAGAAGGATATAGACAGGGCGTGGGAGGCGTTAAAAAACGCCGCCAGTCCGCGCATACATACCTTTATCGCCACCTCCGACATACACCTTAAACACAAACTCAAAAAGAGCCGGGAAGAGGTCCTTGAAGCCGCTGTGGCAGCCGTTAAACGAGCAAAGGGGTATACGCCTAACGTGGAGTTTTCCGCCGAGGATGCGGTGAGAAGCGATGTGGATTATCTTTGCCGCATCGTTGAGGCGGTCATCGCCGCCGGGGCGGCTACCGTTAATATCCCCGATACGGTCGGCTATGCCATCCCGTCGGAGTTCGGCGCTCTAATCCGTACCCTTTGCGAGCGGGTGCCGAATATCGATGAGGCGGTGATCAGCGTTCATTGTCATAACGATCTCGGCCTTTCCGTCGCCAATTCGCTTGCCGCTATCGAAAACGGGGCAAGGCAGGTGGAGTGCACAATCAACGGGATCGGTGAGCGCGCCGGGAATGCCTCGCTCGAAGAGATTGTCATGGCGCTTCGCACGCGGAAAGACCTGCTCGATTATGAGACGGGTATCGTCTCCGAGCATCTCTATCCCACAAGCCGTTTGATAACGCACACCACGGGGATGGTGGTGCAGCCGAACAAGGCGATAGTCGGCGCAAATGCCTTCGCCCATGAAGCGGGCATCCATCAGGACGGCGTTCTGAAAGAGAAAAGCACCTACGAGATCATGACGCCCGAATCAGTCGGCCTTTCCAAAAACCTGCTCGTTCTCGGGAAGCACTCTGGACGGCACGCCTTCAGGGAGAGGCTGAAGGAACTCGGCTATGATCTGAACGAGGAGAATCTCGAAAAGGCCTTCAAAAGGTTCAAAAGCCTGGCAGACAAGAAAAAAGAGGTTTTTGATGAAGACCTCGATGCCATTATCGCCGATGAAGTAATCCGCATCCCGGACACGTATGAATTGCTCTCATTGTCGGTAAAGAGCGGCACCACGGGAACGCCTTCCGCTGAAGTTGCTCTCTCTATCAAAGGCGAAACCTTTAAAAAATCATGCGATGGCGTGGGTCCCGTTGACGCCGCCTATGAGGCCATTGCTAATATTACGAAGACGAAAAGCAGTCTCCTCCGATTCTCGGTGAGTTCGATTACAAGCGGGATGGATGCACAGGGGGAAGTGACGGTCAGGGTGGAAGAAGGCGGAAAAACGGTCATCGGGCAGGGCGCTCATACGGACATTATCGTAGCGAGTGCCAAGGCGTATATTAATGCCCTCAATAAACTCGAATACAAGAAGAAAAAAAACTGGTCCGATCTTCCCTGAACAATATTGACTTTTTTGGCAATAAAAAAAGGGCTGGAGATTCCAGTCCTTTTTCTTTTTCATGTGAGTATTATTTAATCCCTTCTTCCTCCCATGAAGTAAAGCAGCATTTGGAATAGCAGTATGAAGTCTAGGTAGAGCGTAAGAGCACCAATGATAGCTTCTTTAGTATCCTCTTCAGTCCCCTCATTACCAAGGATGTTCATTTTAAGTATCTTTTGTGTGTCATATGCTGCAAGACCAGTAAACACAAGAACTCCTACAGCCGATGCGATCCATGCCATCATTGGACTTTGTAAAAAATAATTGACAAATAATGCTATAAAAACTCCTATTACACCCATGAATAGGAAACTACCCCAAGATGATAGATCTTTCTTCGTTGTTGCTCCATACAAAGACATTGCACCGAATGTCCCAGCTGTAATAACAAAAGTGGATGCTATAGATGTTTTTGTATAAGCAAGAAATATAACTGAAAACGTAAGACCATTAAGTGCAGCATAACTAAAAAATACAGTAGCAGCAGTCTTTGCCCGCATTTTCATTACCTTAAAGATTAAGCTGCCTGCAAGAGCAATTTGCGCAATCATTAAACCAATAGGGATTAGTTGATTAGCATATATAATGCTCATTGCAGTTGGTGAGTTAGCGACAAGATATGCGACCAGCCCCGTTGCAAGCAATCCTCCCGCCATCCAGTTATAGACGCGTAGTAAATAGCGGGTCTGCTCTGCCTGGACGGCACTTCTGCCGTCTATCTCTGCTACGTTTCCCTGATATTCCATGCTTTGTTTTCCTCCCATTAATCTGTTTAGTGATTTGTTAGGTGATTTACGAATGAAAAAGTTCCTTCATTACCTTCGCTATTTATAACAAATTTTCCACAAGCTTTTCAAGCAAAATCAATAGATAGAGTGTTTCTGGTATTGAGGAGGTTATCTTAAATCCGGACAGATTTGAATTGACTAAATGGCAGGTATTTTATAGAATAGCGACCCAAAAGTGCCCCCGTAGCTCAGGTGGATAGAGCGCCGGTTTCCTAAACCGTAGGTCAGCCGTTCGAGTCGGCTCGGGGGCACCAGATTTTATCCTCACATACAAGCATTTACGAAGCCCCCATCTTTTAATCTGCCTTATTTGAATTAAGCTTCCAGCTTAATCGGTGCGCCTGGATTCTGTGGAATGCTTTTTTTATTTGATATTATTGCCAAATATATTCTATGCTTTAGCCTGTCAAAAAGGCAGGGCTTTTTTCTTTTGTGAATTGAGATGGGTTATGTTTAGGGAAAAGAAAACTCTTTATACAACGTTGATTGTAATGATGGTGCTCATCGTTCTTCCCGGCTGCTTCTGGAAAAAGGGACAAGTTAGCGGGAGAGCCTATGTTGAATTTAAATGGAAGCAGGACCATATCAATCAAACGAGTACGGGGTGGCTTATTTATTACGGAAACGTTATTAATCGAGGCACAAAAAGAGCCGATTGGGTACAAATTACGATTAAATACCGGCACAAATATACGGGAATCATTACCGGGAAAAAATCGGTCTATGTGCAAGGGAGCGGCCCAAATGGTAAAAGCCTGGAACCGGGTGCATCCGGTTATTTTGAATTGCGCCTCGATACAAAAAAGAAATATCCTTACAAGTACGAACGTGAAGTGACCTGGAGTGAAGTCTATTAGCTGCTCTTCATCCTGTTCTGGTTGCCTTAACATCTATTTCACCTCCCAAGTATTTTGTGAAGAATTAGCTTCGACCAATCAGACCATACCCAATAATCCATGACTGAAACTAAGAAACCGGAGCTTCTCGCTCCGGCAGGCAGCCTGGAGGCTTATTTTGCGGCCATTGACAGTGGAGCCGATGCTGTTTATCTGGGGTTGAAAGTTTTCAGCGCTAGGGCAAGGGCGGCAAATTTTTCCCTTCGCGATCTGGAACGTCTTATCCCTTATGCCCATGGCTTGAAGAAAAAGGTCTATGTGGCGATGAATACTCTCCTCAGGGAAGATGAACTCCCACTTGCCGTGGAAACCCTCTCAGCCCTGTCTGCACTCGATGTTGATGCCGTTATCATCCAGGACCTTGGTCTCTACCGCATAATCAATAAGCACTTCCCCGAAATCCCTCTCCATGCGAGTACGCAGATGACCGTGCATAACAGCGCGGGCATGAATCAACTGAAAGAGATGGGTTTTAAGCGGGTCGTTGCGGCGCGTGAGATGACTCTCGATGAGATAAAAAGAGCCCGGAAGGTGACTGACGTTGAGATCGAGGCTTTTGTTCACGGCTCCATGTGCTTTTCCTATGCAGGTTCCTGCTTTTTCAGCAGTTATCTAGGCGGCAAGAGTTCCAATCGCGGCATCTGCGTACAGCCTTGCAGACGCGAGTACCGCGACGGTCACGAGGAGTTGAACCCCTTCTCCATGGGAGACCTCTCGGCCATAGAGCTTATCCCCGATCTGATGAACTCCGGTATCGATTCCTTCAAGATCGAGGGGCGCATGAAGTCGGTCGAGTATGTGGGAAACGTGGTGAAGGCCTATCGGCTGGTAATGGACGCGTCCGGAAGTGCTGTCCCTCATGCTCTTTCGGAGGCGAAGGGACTTTTGAAGAACGTCATTGGCCGACAGCGTACAGCGGGTTTTTTCCTGAGTGACAATCCTTCTTCCATTACCGTTCCCGGACGGAGCGGAAACCTTGGAAAGTTTGCAGGCAAGGTAATCAAAAAAAACGGAGATCGGGCGCTTTTCAAGGCATCTGTCGATCTCCATGTGAGGGACCGGCTTCGTGTGCAGAACGTCAAAACCGGGGGACGGACCGTTTTCTCTCTTAAACAGATATGGGCTAAAGGCAAAAAGATCGATCAGTCGAGAAAGGGGGAGACCATAGAGATTGGTGCTCCGGGCAGCCTCCGCCCTGGCGACGCCCTGTTCAAAACCGTTTCCCATGAACACCGGGGGAAGAATGTAGAGGCGAAAAGGCGTTTTGAGAGGCTGAAAAGGGCGGAACTAGGTAGTTCGGGTAAGAAGCGGACCGGCAATATCATCCGTCGCCTTCAAGAGGAGATTATCCCGCCTTCGAGGGGGAAGGAACTTGAAGGGCTTCTCATCAGGGTGGGGGAGATGAGAGAAGTCCCGCAGGTGGTCGGCCAGTGCGACGGGGTAATCGTTCCCCTTTACCGGGCGACGATCCACAACCTGAGAAAGCAGATGAAAAAATTGAAAACGATGAGGGATCGCGTCATCTTTGCCCTGCCGCTCGTAATACAGGAAGGTGACCTGCCGCTTTACCATGATGTGATCGGTTTTCTGGTGGACGAAGGTTTTGCCAATTGGCAGGTTTCCAACGTGGGACATTTTTACCTCTTGGAAGACCCCCATATCAACATCATCACAAGCCATTATCTCCATGCCTTGAATAGCCAGGCCGTACTCCAGATGGAAAACCTCGGATGCCGCCGCGTCTCCCTTTCCATTGAAAGCGATGCCGCTAATCTGGAGGCCCTTGCCGCCAGGGGGGTGACCTCTGTCGGGGAACTTCTCGTTTATGCCCATCTTTCCCTTTATGTCTCACGGGTGAAGTGGGAGAAACGGCCCCGCAAGGTTTGTGACGGGCAGGGAGAAGGCGAGTACTTGCCAAAAGAGCGTGACCGACTTAGTTATGTCTATTCTGAAACGCCCTTTTCTTTTTTCCGATATATGAAGCGATTTAAAAAGATGGGCTTCAGGAATTTCCAGATCGATCTCAGCGGAGAGGGGGATCGTCCCGACACGTACCGGGAGATTATTCGTGATTTCAAGTCGGGCAAGGAGCCGCCCCATTGCTCATTGATGAACATGGAGGCAGGGCTGGAATAGAACTCTGAAATTCCATTTTCTGCTTGCAATCTGCTTTCGGGAGAGATTATAGTACCTTTGCTTATGAGAAAAACGAAATTGAACCTTTTATCTTCTTTAAAAACGCATCCCCTCTGGGATGAACCCCGTACACTGGCGGGAATAGCCCTCGTTCTATTGAGCTACATCTTCAGCTGGCCTTTAATCGGCCTTCTTGGGTTTGTTGCAGCCAGGATGGACAACCCCGATCTGTTGATTGCAGGTGGCCCCGCTCTTTATCTCTTTTCTTATATCCTGTTCATTGCAGGCATATACCTGGCCGGGAAGAAAGCCGCTTTCGCGGTTATGAACCGCTCCATTGCGAGCGCCAGGCGACTCTTGCTCGTCGCTTTCAAGTAGACTTTATCCTCTCCCCCAAAAGGCTTTTTCCATTCCGCTTGTTTCGGCAGGGTTCTTTAGTCAGTTTGGAACATCCTCTTTTCCTCTACTACTCCAGTCGTACAAGGCGTCATCAATGGGAATGGAAAGGCTGAAATAGGAGCCTTTCCTGAGGTCCTTCAGCCCGTAATAGCGTTTCAGAAGTTCAAAACGGCCTTCCGGGCTTTTGGAATCAAAATAACGTACCTTGTAATCTTTCGTCCTGCCGTTGCTTACTGTTTCTTTCGTCAATACCTTAAGATACATGGCGCGCTCCTTTCAATTATGATTTCTTTGTTTTTAGGATGCTTCATTGCACGCAAGGGTTCATTCATCTGGAAAAATGGCTTGACAATGATCTTTCTCTCCGTCATTCTCTAAAAAAGGGTTGAGGTGCTTATGAAAAAGAAGAAAAAAATACTTCTCGTGGACGATTCGAATTTTTTCCTGGAAATTGAAAAGGATTTCTTCGACCGTACCGATTGTGACGTGCTGACGGCCAATGCCGGTCCTGAAGCGCTGAAAATCATTGCCCGGAACCGGCCCGATATTATCCTTATGGACCTCTACATGAAGACCATGAAAGGGGATGAATGCTGCAAGATTATTAAGGATGATCCTGAAACCCGTGCCATTCCGGTTATCATTGTGACCCATTCAGTCAGCCCGGGCGACAGGGACCGGTGTGTCGCGGCGGGCTGCAATGATTATATCGTCAAGCCTATCAACAAATCGACGGTGCTCGACAAGGTCCATTCCTTTATCGGCGTCGAAATCAGGACTCATGAGAAGGCGCCCGTCAGTACGGTGGTGACCTACGCCATCGAGAACAGGCCTCACAAGGGCTATGCCTATGTCATAAGTGAAGATGACATCTTCGTGAAGGGGACGCCGATCCCGTCCGAAGGGGCTCATCTTAAAATCATCTTTGATATTGCGGGAGTCAGGGACGGGATAGAGGCCGAGTGCGAGGTGGTCTGGACGACGGAGGGACGCGACAATCTGAATGCCCACATTTCCCCGGGGATGGTGTTGAAATTTACAAAAATAGGTGACGACGACAGAAAGGGTATCGCTAATTACGTGGAGTTGGTTAATTCCATATTCAGCAAGAGTTGACCGTTTATTCCGGTGTTTCCTCAGTTAAGCCATTCTTCTCGATGCCGAGGATGTCGAACACCCTGCTCACCAGGTCTTTCGGACTGAAAGGCTTTTCAAAAAAATCTTCAATCCCGAGGGCCAGCATCTCCTCTCTGTATTCCGGCATGGGAAGTGCGCTGAGGACGACAACGGGAATCTTGCTCAGCAGGTTGTCTTTTTTTACTTTTTTGCAGAATTCAATGCCGTCCATCTCCGGCATGGAGATGTCGGAGATAATAAGATCTATTTTTGTCGATCTCAGTTTTTCCAGTCCCTCCACACCCGATTTTGCCTGTTCAAGTTTAACCCCTTTCGACATGAAGAGGTAGTTGACCATCTTGAGCAGGTATTCATCGTCATCTACAAACAAAACCGTTTTATCGTTCATTTTGAGTATCCCAACCTGTTATTTTGATGCGGCAACAATCCTTCCGTATGGAAGGATAAGCGGACCAATTTTACCTTTACTTAGAAGAGAGAGTCAAGGAGAAGATGGAAAGGGGAACTTCACGGAATTCATCTGTCGGCGCAGTGGATGCACCGGGTGCTTTCCGGTATGAGCATGAGCCGTCCGAGGGGGATCGGTTCTTCGCACTCCACGCAAAGCCCGAAGTCGGAGTGCTCTATCCTCGCAAGTGCCCCCTCCAGCCGGGAGAGCCTTCCCTTCGCAGCGCGGAGATTCGCTTCGCTTATCCCCTGGCTCCCCATCGCCTCCAGGCGCGTCAGGCGTCCGATGGCGTTGTCCGGTGACACCGGTTTTGCCGCTTCGCTAAGGGAGACAATGCTTTCCTTCAAAGAGGAGATCTCTTCGATTATTTTTTGACCGATCTTTTCTCTTTCCTCATCATTCATTACCCTATGATAATATGCGAGCGCTTATATTAAAAACAAAAAATGCCGAAGAGATCGTCAGTCGTTCTGTCTTGTTTTAAAAGGCCAGATTTTTGAACCCTCCCGGCTTACGTGGGCATCCTAAAGACAGAGTAATGACGATAAAAGGAAACCTTTAATCTGGAAAGGAGAAAGTCCGATGGTGATGGATAAATTTGAAGAGAACGATGACCAGCGTCAGTGTTACCGCCACCCCTCCCATGTTCCTGTCTCGATCAATAGCAATTCGTTCGGGCCCGATGACCTCTGTTCCCTGAGGGATATCAGCCTTGGCGGTATGGCCTTCAGATCCGGCAATGAACTGAAGATGGGAGAGACTGTTCGAGCCACGCTCCCCGATCTGGCGCCTGCCTTTGAGGTGAAAGGGACGGTGGTCTGGTCCCGGCGCGTTAACGGTGGCTTCGAAGTTGGGGTCGAATTTACAGAGAGTGGCAATCGGCCGGAGATTGTAGAGAAGATAGTCGAAGAGGTTGCCCACCTGGAGACGTGCAGGCTGGCGGCTGCCTGAGAGGATTCGCCATAGCCGATTTGAATGAAACTTTTTTTGAGGGGTTGGAGAGGGCCGAAGCCTCCCTTTAGGCCAGTTGTTTTATTTTGCTGGCCAGTTCTTCGGGGGTGAAGGGTTTTACCATGAAGTCTGTGGCGCCCGCTTTCTTGCAGGCGTCTATCTTTTCCTTCCTGAAGTCTGTCGATATGATCAGAACGGGAACCTTCTTGTGCCTCGGGTGCTTGCGGATGAATTGCGTCAGTTCGATGCCGTCCGCGCCGGGCATGTTGAGGTCGGAGACGATAATGTTGTAGAAGCCCGAGAGATGGTTCATCCCCTCCTGTCCGTTTGCAGCACTGGTCACCTCGAAACCCTCCTTTTGCATGATCTGGGCGACTAGTTTGCGCGTCGAGGGTGAGTCGTCGATAACGAGTGCTTTTTTCATCATGATTGCCGCCTCCAAGTTCACATTTTTAGAATGTGATGCATACTATCAAAAAAACGACATGTGACACCATAAAAAAAGGATATTTAGGTCTTTTTTACGTTGACGTCTCAACAAGCCTATTATTTACAACCTGCGGCAGGCTTGTTGATTCGGGCAGAGAAACTGTACTATACTTGAGGACGAATTAATTTAGAGAGGATTTCATCAAGCAATGGCAAACGAGGAAGAGAAAAGAGGGTTTTTTAGCCGCCTGAAAAAGGGGCTTTCCAAGACGAGCGATGGTCTCGTCAAGAAGGTGGACCGGGCGGTGATGGGGAAAAAGGAAATCGATGACGCCCTTATGGAGGAGTTGGAGGAGATTCTGGTGAGCGCCGACCTCGGCGTTAAGACCGCCTACGACTTGCTGGAGGCGGTGCAGGAAAAGGTAAGGCGAAAGGAACTGGCCGATGGCGCGGCGCTTAAAGAAGCGCTAAAGCAGGAGATGGTGAAAATTCTGCAAAGGGACGAGGCCCCCCTCGACGTGACCCGGACGGACGGACCTTTCGTCATCATGGTAGTGGGGGTCAACGGCGTGGGTAAGACGACCACCATTGGCAAGCTCGCCTCGTGGTACGTGGACCGGCGGAAAAAAGTGCTTCTCGCCGCAGGCGATACCTTCCGCGCCGCCGCCATCGAGCAGCTGACTATCTGGGGTGAAAAGCTCGGCGTCGATGTGATTCGCCACAGTGACGGCGCAGATCCCGGCGCAGTCGCCTTCGATGCCGTCGAGGCGGGGGTGAAGCGGGGCGTCGATCTTGTCATTATCGATACGGCGGGCCGCCTCCATACGCAGACAAATCTCATGGAGGAGTTGAAAAAGGTGAAGCGCGTCATGGCAAAGGTGATGCCCGATGCGCCCCACGAGGTACTCCTCATCCTCGATGCCGCCACGGGCCAAAACGCCATTGCGCAGGCAAAGCTCTTCGATGAGGCGGTAGGTGTAACGGGACTTGCCATTACCAAACTGGACGGTACTTCGAAAGGGGGAGTGGTGATCGGCATTGCCGACGAGATGGACATTCCCATCCGCTATATCGGCGTGGGAGAAGGGGTGCGAGACTTGCAACCCTTTCGGGCGGAAGAATTTGTGGATGCTATGTTTGCAGAGTAAACTTAAAGTTAAACTTTAAGGAATCTCTAACGTAATGTCATGCTCAACTTGATTGGGCATCCAGATGTTTTACATGACTGGATTCCGGGTCAAGCCCGGAATGACAAATGAATTGTTAGAGGTAGCCCTAAGTAATTATGGGGGTCAAGATGGCTGAAAAAGGACGTTATATCCTCGCCCTCGACCAAGGGACGACCAGTTCGCGGAGCATTCTCTTCGACCGAAAAGGGACGCCGCTTCAGCAGGTGTCGAAGGAATTTCGCCAGTTCTACCCGAAACCGGGCTGGGTGGAGCACGATGCGGTCGAGATATGGGAGAGCCAGCTTTTCACTGCAAGAGAGGTGATAAAAAAAGCGGGGGCCGTCGCGGGGGAGATCGCCGCTGTTGGAATCACCAACCAGCGGGAGACGACCGTCCTCTGGGAGCGCAAAACGGGGCGACCCGTCCACAACGCCATTGTCTGGCAGTGCCGCCGGACAGCCGCCATCTGCGAAGAATTGAAGGGAGAGGGTCTCGAAGAGACCTTCAGGGAGAAGACGGGGCTTGTGGTGGATGCCTACTTTTCCGGTACCAAAGTGAAGTGGCTCCTCGATAACGTTCCCGGTCTTCGCGCAAGGGCCGAAAGGGGAGAGATATGTTTTGGCACCGTCGATGCCTGGCTTATCTTCAACCTCACAGGCGGGAAGGTGCATGCCACCGACGAGAGCAACGCCTCGCGGACTCTCCTCTTTAACATCAAAGAAAAGCGCTGGGATGGTGAACTCCTTAGCGCACTCGACATCCCTGCTGCCATTCTTCCTCAAGTTAAACCGTCGAGCGGTCAATTCGGAGATATCGATGAGGCGCTCTTAGGCGCGAAAATCCCCATCTCCGGTGTGGCGGGGGACCAGCAGGCGGCGCTCTTTGGGCAGGGCTGCTTCGAGAAAGGGCTAGCCAAAAACACCTACGGCACCGGTTCCTTTCTTCTTATGAACACGGGCGTGGAGGCGGTCGCCTCGAAGGAAGGGCTTCTCACCACCATCGGTTGGGGCCTCGACGGAAAGACTGACTACGCACTTGAAGGGAGCGTCTTTATCACCGGCGCAGCCGTCCAGTGGCTTCGGGACGAGATGAAGCTCATCGATGACGCCGCCGAGACGGAGGCGATAGCCAAAAGCATTGACGATGCGGGGGGCGTCTACTTCGTCCCCGCCTTTGCCGGGCTCGGCGCGCCCTACTGGGACATGTACGCACGGGGGACTGTGGTGGGACTCACGCGGGGAACGGGCCGCGCCCATCTGGTCCGGGCCGTCTTAGAGTCGATCGCCTACCAGGTGAAGGACCTCATCAAGGCGATAGAGACCGATTCCGGCATCGAACTGAAGGAACTCCGCGTAGATGGCGGGGCGGCTGGAAACAGCTTCCTCATGCAGTTCCAGGCCGATATCCTCGGCGTTCCGGTGGTTGTCTCGAAAGTAACGGAGACGACAGCCCTCGGCGCCGCTTATTTAGCAGGGCTTTCCGTAGGTTTTTGGAAAGACCTCGACGAGGTCGCCGCACACTGGCAGGCGGGGGAGCGCTATGAGCCTAAGATGGAGCGGGAGGAGGCGGACTTACTCTATGCCGGGTGGAAGAGGGCTGTGGAGCGGGCGAAGGGGTGGGCTGTGGGGGATGATAATGACAAATAATCCTTTATATGATTTTCATCATTCTTTGGATACGCTCACTTTACAAGCAGCTAATCGTGTACTTAAGCTTAGTTCTTTAAAAAAAGCCCAAGAACACTTTGATATAGATTTTCTAAATGATATCGGCATCATTAATTTGCTGCGAAAATATTATTTAGAATCTGGTGATTTCAAGTCTGTTTTTCATTTTTACCAAGAATCAAGATTGGAAAATAAAAGTCATCGATATGAGAGTCTTTTTGCATTATTAGTCGTTACTGTTGTTGGCTCCGTAATAAGTGGCATTATTTTAGAGATTTATAAAGATAATAAAAAAAGGCTTTCTACCTTAGTCACGCAAGAGATAATTGATCGAGTTACAGGCTTATTAAAAACCAATAAGACTTTGGAAAAGTTTTGCCAGTCTGATGCAAGAGAACTTTCTAATGACTTTAAGCTCTTGAGGAAAAGTTATACAGCTAGGGAGATGTTAACTGCTGGGAAAATAAGCACAAAAGAATATGAAGAATTGCTAATGTGTTTTCATAGTGTAGCACTTAACAAAGGGTCCACTAAATTAATGGAAGATTTTCAGCAATTTGAGAAAACTTTTTTAGAAAAGAATGTCACAATCAATGAGACCAAAATTTTAGAGACTTCAATAGTTTATGCAAAAGGAACAGTTTTACAATATTTGGATAACGAAAACATTAGAGTGCCAAACGACCCGGCACTAAAAGCTTCATATGTTATTCAAGGCATTGGTGCCGCACCAGGTTATGCTCTAGCCCCTCCATTGTTATTTGAACGTTCAAAAGTTTCTGAAGATAACGTTGCTGAAACTATTCTATTAATTGATAGCCGTAGTTATAGCTCAAATGATGTCAGAATCATTGTAAGTTCAAAGGCCATTATTACATGGAACTCAGGTATGACATCTCATATTCCTGTGATATGCCGGGGACTGAGAAAGGCATGCGTAATTTTGCAAGAAGGTGAAATTGAAAAAATTGTAAACTCTGAATTAGTAGAAATATTTGGTGTCAATGGTGTTGTGCTTACTGGTGAACTAGCGAAAGAAAGAGATAGCATTTTGATCTAATACAACACTGTAAAAAATTATGAGGGGTTTTTTCAATCGTCCTTACCAGTGCCCCTAATATTTATAAATCTGAATCCAAAAATGAAACTCACCCTCCTAGCCATATTCACAGTCGCCGTGCTCGGTTTTACCGCTTACCTTATCGTGGGTAATTACAAACGCCTCGATAGGCCCGCCCGGTCCGCCTTCGACGCCAATGAGCAGGCGCTCTCCAACGGGCTTATCGGCACAAACAAAGTGCTGATACCTGAAGCGGAGGGCAAGGCGGCGGGCCTCTACGTTGCGGCCTGCGCCTTCTGCCACGATTTGCCCGACCCCGCCTCCCACGATGCGGTTGAGTGGGAATATGTGGTGGATCGGATGGAAAAACTCATTGTCGAAGTGAAGGGGAGGGCGAAGAGGGTGAACGTTCCCTTTGACGGGGGGATAAAAAAGGGAATCCTCGCCTATCTCGAAAAACACGCTTTTAAAGGGATGAACCCTGATGACTTGCCGGACACGCCCGAAAAAGGGGCGAAACTCTTCAAGGAGGCCTGCGCCACCTGCCATACGCTCCCCAACCCGGCCATGCATACCCTGCCTGTATGGGAATATGTTGTCGCCAAGATGCAGCATTTCCAGAAGGATATGGGGTTGCCCGTTATGACGGAGGACGAGGCGGCGGCGGTTTTGGAATATTTGACGCCGCTTTCGCGGTGATGATTATTTAAAGGCAACCACGAGGATTATTTTTTTTGTAGGGGTGCCCCTTGTGGGTACCCTCAATAGGCAAATACGATGGTTACCCATTAATCCTTTTGGGCACCTGAAAAAGGGCAGGCACGAGACCTGCCCCTACGGGGAAATCAATTAAAAATGATGTAGGGGTGCCCCTTGTGGGTACTCTCAATAGGCAAATACGATGGTTACCCATTAATCCTTTTGGGCACCTAAAAAAAGGGCAGGCACGAGACCTACAAAAAATGTAAATGCATAAATTCGATTCCCATATCCATCACCGCCGTTCCATTCGCTTGAAAGATTACGATTATTCACAACCGGGCGCATATTTCGTGACCATTTGCATGAAGGGGAAGGAATGCCTTTTCGGTGAGATCAATGGCGGGATAATGATATTGAATGATTCGGGGCGGATGGTTGAAATGGTCTGGAATGAATTGCCGTTGCGTCACCTCGGCGTGGAAATCGACGCATTTGTTGTCATGCCAAATCATTTTCATGGAATCATTGTTTTGAATGGTCAGACAAAAAAAGGGCAACCACAAGGGTTGCCCCTACAAGATCATCGCGTAGGGGTGCCCCTCGTGGGTACCCAATCTGTCCCTGCCTTGGGTGATATTGTCGGCGCATTCAAATCGGTATCTACCGATGAATACATAACGGGCGTCAATCAATCGGGATGGCCCGTATTCGATGGAAAGTTATGGCAACGCAACTACTACGAACATGTAATCCGCAATGAAGAATCGCTGGAAGAGATTAGGGAATACACCGTCTATAACCCCTTGAAGTGGGACGAGGACAGTGAAAATCCGTCCTTCAACAGTGGCAAAAAACTGACTTGAATTAATAAAATATCCCCCTTCGCACCCGCCCCATCTCCTTGACAAATCCACCTCTGCTGTGCTATTTTCGCATGGTTATCCAGTAGCAAGAATTCCATATATCTCAATCA
>CBDVDA010000041.1:0-24883 GCA_965372635.1 uncultured bacterium
GCTATAGCCGCACCGTTATAGCTGAAGACTCTTTAACGGCGTGAACTTCGCGGGGGGGATTAATGTTGCTGTAGGGGCATCCCTTGTGGGTGCCCGGAAACCGGAGGATGCCGATAAAAAAGGGCAGACACGAGATCTGCCCCTACAAGGTCAAAACCAATCAAGCAGATATTTGCCCCTGCTTGCCCCACTGGATGATTGTTCAGGTCTAATGTGGTGAATCCCTGATTTTGCCTTTCTTTGCGTTCTTGGCGTCTTTGCGAGAGACCAATGGCTTTGCCTTTCCTTCCTGATCTGTTCCTGCCTGGGCCAATAGAGGGACACTTCCCGTATTTGTATTGACCTTTAAAAGTGGAGTTTTAAAGACTGCCAGCCTCTTTAAGTTGATTACTGCCGCTGTCAGGTAAACCTGAATAATGCAGCGAGTGATTAACTTTTTCTAACTTTAGGGAGCTATGTACTTGTCGATTCCGGCGCTGACCCGCTAAAACCGGGAGAAGGCTATTTTGTAAAAAAAGGTAGCTGTGGCACGTCATCGCTGCCCGAACTTGATATCTACAGCGACGTTACGGATGCTACCTTTGAGATACCACTCAAAGTCGGCGGCGGATGGAACATGGTTTCCAATCCATACGGCGGGAATGTGCTGTTAAGCAGCGTGAAGGTGCAAAAAGGAAGCGCCACACCTATAATTTGGGCGGATGCGCTAACCAACGGCTGGCTTGAAAATGCTATCTATTACTACAAGGGAAGCGACTGGGGAAGCACATACTTCTCGGAGAGCGCTGGAGGAAGCCCGGACGCAACGCTTGTGCCGTGGCTCGGCTACTGGATATACCTGAACGAGACGGATGATACATACAAGCTTGTGGTGCCGAGGCCGTGATGATCGGACACCGGGGACAGTCCCGATTCTATGGAGTTCGACAAGCTCACTCCCGTAAATCTTGGGACAGTCCCCTGACTCCTTTTTTTCAGGAAATTCGGGGCGAAAGACTGTAACTGTGAATTGCGATAAAAAGAGGAGATAGATGGGATTTTATAAGGCGCTGAATTCTTCTACTGTAAGCCCTGCCTGCTTGATAAGCTTGCGGAGTATTCCGGGTCCGAGTTCTTTATGCTGGGGGATGGATAATGTCCATTGGTAATCGGGGTTTGTCATCATCACATGGGAACCTTTTTGGCGGGCTTTTGACCAGCCCGCCTTCTGAAATTTTCGGACCGCCCTTGCACCGGAGCAAAGCTTCAGGCCGCCGGTCACCGCTACACCACGACCTCGATCAACCGGCTGGCGTTGATGTGGCTCTTGGCTTCCATTACCTCGAACCAGCCTTCCGTTGCTTCCTTGATGTTTGCAAGGGCTTCTTCCTTCGTTTTCCCCTGGGAGAGGCAACCGGGAAGCGCAGGAACCTCGGCGACGTAATAGCCTGCTTCGTCCTTTTCGAGCAGCACATGAAGTTTCACAGTAATTTAATCTCCTTTAGAAAAAGTAACGATGATTTTCAAACGATATCATAGGGACGATTTTAAGTCAAAGAAGATAGGGGCAAATATGTTTGTCGTAAGCAACGCCCTGCTAATCGGTTTCTGCCTCCCCCGGCCTTCGGTTGCCTCTGACGGCTGGGAAACAAACATCGTAATATCCGCTGGCGTTGCGGAGAACAGGCTCTCCCTTGGGCAGAGGCCGGATGCTACTGATGGCAAAGACGGGCGATATGATGTTGCCGCCATGCTGGGCGGCGACATAAAGGCTTCTTTCGAGGGTTCGCTCTGGAGGGACATAAAGGCGAATGACGGACAAAAGTCATGGAACATGAAAGTTGAATCACCACTGAATGACAGCAACATCAGCCTCAACTGGAATAGGGCTGGTTTCCCGGCAGGCTACAATGTATCACTCATAGATAGAGAAGCAGGCCGGTCGGTGAATATGACAACTACGGGCGTTTATACTTACAGGAATACGGGACCGAGGGGAATTAACCTTGTGGTAACGCCGCCAACAGGAACAACAGATAGTCATGTTAAGTCCGATGATACAGCGGGAGACACAGGCAGTGTTTCAGAGGAGGTCGCGAGCGTACCATCAGATAACGGTGGAGAGCCAACGGATGCAGTCAGCAGCAGCGAGACGGTGCAAAAGGAGAAGGCGCAGATTCTCGGAAGGATTATACTTCCCCCCAATCCCTTTGGCTGGTCGGATGACGAAGGTGAGATTGAGAAAGACAAAGGAGAGGATCGGTTCACGGAATCAGTTCGGATCGAAGAGAGTGTAGATAGCGAAGCTTATGGCTATACTCTTGCAGGTATGGGCGTCCTTCCCGAACCAAAGGTTGCAAAGCCGGAAGCGCCTTTCGAACTGGACGGCAGGTCGTCTAAAAAACGAGAGGGGCTTCATCTTTTCTGGAAGGACGACGCTTCCGGTGAATATGCCTTCATAGTTGAGAGAAAAGAAGGGAGCGGCGAAAAGTGGGAGGCAATAGCGGCGGTCTGGAACGGTGACAGATTCTACGACGACAGGGCCAAACTTCCCGGCAATAAAGTCTTCTTTTACAGGGTGAGGGCGGCCAACTCTGCCGGGGCGTCCGGTTATAGCAACGTAATATCATTCGGCCCGAAGGGGATAGGGAAGATCGCGACAGCGTCAAAGAAAAATGAGGGAGTAATGGAAACGGCCAGGACTGCTGTTGTAAAGATACCTAAAAAGAGGAATCAAAAGGAGAAATTTGATGAAGCGTCTTTGTAGAGTATATTTTCAAATTGTACCCCTTGCTCTCTTACTGATTTCTTGCGGGGGAGGTGGTGGCGGTTCCGCTGGCCCTTCAGACCCGCCCCCAGACCCGCCGAAAGGTATATCCGCCACTGCCGGGAATCAGCAGGTCACGGTCAGTTGGAATTCTGTGACCGAGTCAACGTCATATAAAGTCTACTACGCAACCTCATCGGGCGTGAGCAAATCAAGCGCCATGGCAGGGAGCGCGTCAGGCACCTCCTATGCCCACACGGGCCGCACAAATGGAACTGAATATTTTTACGTGGTGACGGCGAATAACAGCGGAGGAGAAAGCATCGAGAGTGCCGAAGTATGGGAGACACCGGTACTTAATCCGCCACCTGCGCCTTGATTCTGGTTTGCCTGACCAATTTCGCCCGCTGCCGGTCTCTCGGGACCTGCGCCTCCAATTTCTATTTCCTTGTCCATTTATTACTCCTTTTCATCCATAGCTCGACAGAAATTTTCCACAAGAGAGGGATCAAAATGTGACCCTCCATTTTCCCTTAACTTTCTCAAAGCGTCACTCTTGGCGATTGCTTTACTGTATGGCCTGTCCGTAGTAATGGCATCGAAGGCGTCGGTTATTGCTATTATCCTTGCTTGAAACGGTATCTCTTCTCCCTTAAGTTTATCGGGATATCCGCTGCCGTCAAATTGTTCATGGTGATGACGGACTCCCCGGATAACCCCTTCCATCTCCTCGATATGTTCAAGTATCCTCGCGCCGATAGCTGGATGTTCTTTCATCGCAGCCTTTTCATTGGTATCAAGCGCTCCACCCTTCCTCAATATGGCGTCGTCTATCCCAATCTTACCTATATCGTGAAGAATGGCGGCAAGCCTCACATCCTCCGTTTCTTTATCCGACAAATCCAGGCTTTCAGCTAGCTTGAGAGAGTAGCCTACAACCCGCTTCACATGTCCGCCTGTATATGGATCGCGGCTGTTGACCGCCTCGGCAAGCGCTTCAGCAGTCTGAAGAAAGGCCTCTTTCAACTTTCTATATAGGTTGGCGTTTTCCATAGCTACCGCCGCCTGACTCCCGAGTGAGCAGAATATCTCCAGGCCGATTTTTGAAAAACCGTGTTTGTGGTCAGAAACCCCGAGAAGCCCCACGGCTTCTCCCTTTATCTCCAGCGGAGCGAAGACCATGTCTGACAGAAAGGGCATTGACTTAAGAAACTCCCGGTAGTCGGCTTCAGGAAGAACCTCTTCCACTGTAATCACTTTCCCTTTGTGAACGAGGCAGTGATCAAAGGGCTGGACGTTATGAAATTTTTTCAGCCAGAGTTCTTTTTCATCAAAACCGAGAGTTCTGTGAACATTAAGGACCTTTTCTTTTCTGTCCAGACAAAGAATCATCACCCTTCCCGATTTCATAAGCTGCGATGTCTTTTCCATTACCATCCCCTCCACCTCTTTTATGTTGAGGGTAGAGTTGATCGTCTTGGAAAGATCGTGAAGGCTTCGGAGCGAATCTATAATCTTTGTTTCATCCATATCGATCCTGTCAGCTATGCATATTTTATATAACTGCCGGGGCCTTCAACAAACCGCTCCCGGCAATTCAGCAGCAACCATGCTGCTTCGGTTCATTGCTTTTGATATATCTGGCTGGGTCTTCCTCGAACTTTTTCATGCATTGATCGGCACAGAAATAGACTATCTTCCCCTCGTGACTAACACTCAGGGAATTTTCCGACATGTTAACCTCCATGCCGCAAACGGGATCCTCAGTTTTACCGGACGACTCTCCACCATGAGAGTGATCCTTATTTTGATCGTGCCCTCCATGAGAATGCCCGCAGCAGCCTCCTTTTCTGAACATCATAAAGTAGAATGCTCCAAAAATAAGAACCAGGTAGATACCGTTCAGTAATTCATTTTCCATATCGTCACCTCATCACTTCATCTTAAGTTCATCGTGCCGGTTTGCCTTTTCGTCAGCGGCAAAGAAAACGTCTCTCCATTCATTATTTCTTGGAAAAAACATCGGCGTATTTTCCACGTATCCCCTGTATTCATCACCGAATCTCTCAATCATCACCTTCTCTTCTTTCCTTGCCAGGTGATAATAGGCCAATACGATGAAGGGAAAAAGTGCGATGGTTGGGATGGTAGGCCAGTGAATGACCTGTCCGAAGATGGCAAGGAAGATGCCGGTATACTGGGGATGCCTCATATACCGGTAGAGACCGTCCGTCACGAGGCGTTCTTCGTTCCTTATCTCGTATATCTGTTTCCATCCCCGCATTATGAGAGAAAGCCCGGCAAATACAAAGGCAAATCCCACAATCATCTCAATCATGGCCCACTCTTCCCCCAGCCCTAATAGCGAAGACCAGAGATGACCCTTGAAATGAATCCATGGGATGTCAAAATCGAAGAAGGAGGTCAGGAGATATATGGTCAGAGGGAACCCGTACATCTCCGCATAGAGGGCGACGATAAAGGCCTGGATGAGTCCAAGGTTACGCCACTCTCTGAAACCTCTTGGCACCAGATATTTATAGACAATCCACGACACCAGTATGACCATGAAGATGGTCATACCCCATGTGCCACCTAGTTGTTCCTGTCCATGCATTTGCTCCCCCTTATTTTATCTCATACGTATAATTGCCTCTGTGCACTTTGCCTGCTGTCTTGAACTCGGCAGTGATGCGGTATTTACCTCTGTGGATCATCCTGAAGTCGGCGCCGTATTGGCCGAGGTGGCCTTTCATAGGCTTCAGCGCCTTCTCCTCGGGACTGTCCCTCGGATCAACCACCTTGATTTTGATCGCTGCATCACCGACCTTTTCCCCCTTGTTGTCAAGAAGCTCCACCATGATGTGATGGCTTGTGTCCCTCTCCATATCGGAGTGATTCACCCCCATTGATTTCATCAGCCTGTGATATACAGGCATGTTCATGATATGGAATGTGATCTTGAAACCGTCAACTTGGAGGGTGTGCATATCCACACCTTCAGGCATTTGCATTACAGGTTTTTCAACAGCTTCCGAGGCCACAGCAGAGCCATTGGAAACGGACATTGAAATGACGGACATGCATAGCATCATTACCAGAGCAAGAATTTTCATTTTTACCCCCTTTTTTATCGGTTTATTTGCAAGTATAGCTTATTTTTTCTCCTGTGTTTTAGATGCACAGAGACAGCAGAAGCACCATCCCTCCTGCTACATTTATCTTATTATCCCTTTTTTCCCCAGAAGCTTCATTATTTCACCGATCTTATTGTTTATTTCAAGGGAATTATTCGATTCTGCGGCATCCTTCAGACAACTCCCTACATGGGCCTCAAGGATATTTAACTCCACCTGCTTTAGTGCCGAGTGGGCCGCCTTGATCTGCGACAAGATGTCAATGCAGTACCGTCCTTCTTCTATCATCTTCTTAATTCCCTTCACCTGTCCTTCTATCCTGTTTAGCCTTCCCATCTCTTTTTCATGGTTGGGGTGCATACACCTCCTCCTTTCTTCTTTACCTATGTATACTATACCCCTGTTAGGTATATTTGACAAGGTTTAAAAAGTTCTTAATTTCTGATACAAGGCTCTTCCGGCGTGGGAGCATGTCGCAATATAAAAATAAAACTCTGAAAATCCTTATTTCATCTCATGCCAGAACCCGCCGTGATGCTTCTCTTTCTTCACCTTTAACAGCGTCATAATCTGGTATTTCCCTTTGTGAGACATGTTGAACTCTGCGCCGAAAATTACTAGTGAAATACCAATTGATCCAGAATTAGTATTTACTTGTCGGGTTCCATGTGCTATAAACCTAAATACTAATATTTAGAAAATTAGTAGCAAGTTAGTACTTCGTTGTTTACCCCTTAAAGAGCAAGGAGCAATTAATCGTGAAAGCCGCCCTGAAGTTGCCCGATACAAATAAGATCATGGATGATCTTATCTCTAAAGATCGCAAAAAAGCAGTAGCCTTGCTCACAACTTCGAGCCCTGTTGACAATAAAGAGCGCTACCTTCATTGGGATAAGTTGAGGCATTTAACTCCACCCGACAATCTCACTCCGGAACAGTGGTGGGCCGGAATAAAATATGCCAGAAACACACTCTATAAAAAAATGACTCTTCTCAATAAAGAGGGAGGCCCGTTTAAGTTTTCTTTGCCCGATTGTGTATTAAAAGAACTTCACTGGATCGACAAAAATGCAAGTGGGAACATTGCAACCGACAAGCCTATTGCCAATCCACATACCAGGGACAGATACCTGGTCAGTTCTTTAGTCAATGAAGCGATAAATTCAAGTCAACTTGAAGGGGCCTCAACAACACGTAATGTGGCAAAAGAGATGTTGCGTCAGGGGCGCAGTCCGCGAAATAAAAGCGAACAGATGATATTCAATAATTATCGTGCAATGCAATTTATCAGAGAATTAAAGATTGACGAATTAACACCCTCTATAGTGTTGGAGTTGCACAAAATTCTTACCAAAGATACGCTGGATGAGCCTGATTTAGCTGGAAACTTCAGGACCGATAAGGATGATATTCACATTGTGGATGCTAGGCAAGAGGTTTTGCATATACCGCCACCTGCCTCAGAATTAAAGAAGCGAATGGAGAGACTATGTAAATTTGCCAATGATGAAAGTGTTTTTATACATCCCGTAATTAAGGCAATTCTATTACACTTTATGTTGGCCTATGACCATCCCTTTGTTGATGGTAACGGACGGACTGCAAGAGCCCTTTTTTACTGGTTTATGGCAAGTCAGGAGTATTGGCTCATGGAGTTCATATCAATATCAGAGATTATAAAACAGTCTCCCGGTAAATATAAGGATGCCTACCTGCATACTGAAACAGATGATTCCGACACAACTTATTTTATTATCCATCAACTCGAAGTTATTAAGAAAGCAATCGACCATTTACACATTTATCTCGATAAAAAAGTTAAGGAAATCAATGAGGCCGAAGAGTTAATTTTAGGAACCAAAAGGCTGCAAGGGAAACTTAACCATCGCCAACTGGCTGTTTTAAGAAATGCCTTAGAGCATCCGGGCGCAAGATACAGAATAATCAGCCATCAAAATATTCACAATGTGACTTATGAAACGGCACGGTCAGATCTCTCCAAAATGGCAGATGATTTAAAGCTGCTGGAAAAGAAAAAGATAGGCAGAGAATTTATTTTTATATCGCCGCCAGACATACAAAAGAGACTGGAGAAGTTGAAAGGATAGCCCGTTAGGTTACGCGATAAAGCCGCTAACCCAACATACTAAACTGTTATTTTGATAGTCTTGAAAGAGGTTAGGTTCCTGTTCCATTGCTTTTCGGGATATACTCTTTCTTCCTGAAATACTCAGAAAAGTCCGTCCCATGCATTAGTATCTTTATACTAGTAATAATCAATGTTTGCCATTGATATTTATGTTTGATATGATCAGGAAAATTCTGTGTAAAATAGTCAAGATTTTCTTCACATTTTTCTACTGTAAGGGAGAGCTATATGAAAATTGAATATATTCGCTTAAAAAATTTCAAAAGTTTTCGTGATACTGAGATGAAAGACATACCGCGTTTTTGTGTAGTTGTTGGCTCAAACGGCTCCGGCAAATCGACTTTATTTAGTGTTTTTGAATTTCTCAAAGAAGCACTTAGTAGTAACGTCCATACTGCACTTCTCAAGCTGGGAGGAAACCGGGGTTTTGAAGAAGTACGCAGCCGAGGTACAGAGGGGGCTATTGAGATTGAAATCAAATTCCGGGAAAAAAGTGATTCACCACTTATTACTTATTTCCTTTCAATAGGGGAGATTAACGGCAACCCGGTTGTGGAGCGTGAAATCCTTAAATATCGTCGTGGCAGTGGCGGACAACCTTGGAAATTTATAGATTTTTGTAGAGGCGAGGGAGTTGCGGTCACGAATGAATGGGATGAGGTAACAGACATCACCCAACTAGCCCGAGAGAATCAGAAGCTAAAAGCTAACGATATTCTCGCCATCAAGGGGCTTGCTCAATTTGAGCGCTTTCCAGCTGTAGTGGCCTTGGGCGATTTAATTGAAAACTGGCATATTTCAGACTTCCATATTAATCGTGCCCGCCCAGAACAGGAAGCAGGTTATGCTGAACATCTTTCAAGTGAAGGAGAAAACCTTTCTCTTGTTACGCAATACTTACACAATCGACATCGCCCTTCTTTTGATAAAATATTGCAGAAATTGTCAGAGCGTGTTCCGGGAATTTCAAACGTTGATTCCAAAACAACAGAGGAAGGCCGTGTATTACTTCGCTTTCAAGATGGTGCATTTGAAGACCCTTTTCTAGCGCGTTACGTATCTGACGGAACAATAAAGATGTTTGCATACCTGACTTTACTTTATGACCCTTCCCCCCATCCTTTACTCTGTGTTGAAGAGCCGGAAAACCAACTCTATCCGACGCTTCTTTGGGAACTGGCCGAAGAGTTCAGGACTTATGCTAATCGAGGAGGGCAGGTATTTGTTTCTACACACTCACCTGATTTTCTTAATGCGGTTCAGTTGGATGAAGTTTTTTGGTTGGTTAAAAAAGGCGGTTATACTCAGATCAATCGCGCCATGGACGATAAGCAACTTGTTGCATTTATGGCAGAAGGAGATCAGATGGGGTATCTATGGAAGCAAGGATTTTTAGGAGGTCTTGATAATACATGAGCAATCTGGTCTTTTTTCTGGAAGAGCCTTCTGCGGGTGAAATGCTTAAAGGCTTACTTCCACGTATGCTCCCAGATAACTTTTATTTCCGTTGTGTAATCTTCGAAGGCAAGCAAGACTTGGAGAAACAGCTTGAAAGGAAGCTTAGGGCATGGCAAATGCCTGATACCCGTTTTATTGTGTTAAGAGACAAGGATAGTGGGGATTGTCGTAAAATAAAGGAACATCTTGCCAATATTTGCCATAAAGCAGGCAAACCAGATACGCTTATAAGAATAGCATGCCATGAGTTGGAAAGCTGGTACCTTGGGAATCTACAAGCAGTGGATCAAGGTCTTCAAATAAATGGTTTGTCTGCAAAGCAAAATAAACGTTCGTTCAGAGAACCTGACAGGCTTGCTAATCCATCGCAAGTACTAAATAATTTGACAAAAGGTCTGTATCAGAAAGTATCCGGGTCACGCAATATAGGACCGTTTCTATCGCTTGAGCAAAATTGTTCGCATAGTTTTAATGTTTTCCTTGCTGGTGTGAGAAGAACTGTAGGAATATGAAAATTATGTTGCTAGATGAAACAAATCCATTCTCAACAATCTCCAACAAAAAAAGGGCTGATAAAATCAGCCCTTTTTCAATATCCCTTTTAACAGGAAATCCTCACTTCATCTCATGCCAAAACCCGCCGTGATGCTTCTCTTTCTTCACCTTGAATAGCGTCATGATCTGGTATTTCCCTTTATGAGACATGTCGAACTCTGCGCCGAAATTCCCCATCATGGGGAAGGCGACCTTTTCATCGGCCTTCTTGTCGGGGCCGATCACCTTCAGCTTAACCTTTGAGCGCTTGATCTTTTTGCCCGCAGGATCGGTGATGTCCAACATGACGTAGTGAGTCATCCCCTCCTTCATCTTGTGGGTGGTGTGACCCATGTTGTCCATGTAGTTCCTGAATGCTTTCTTATCCATAATGTGGAAGTTGAGCTTGTGTCCGTCGATCTCCATGGCATGCATCGCCATCCCCCCCGGCATCTTCATGCTCTCTTCATGTTTCATCTCGCCAGCCATGTGATCGTGTGAATCCATGGAATGGTCCATCTGGGCGAAGGCATTAGAATTAGCGGCAAAAATGGATACTGTCAACAGCGCAACAATAGCGGTTAGCTTTTTTCCGGGGACAGTCCCTATTCTACGACTCTGCTTCGCTTCGTCCGTAAATTGGGACAGTCCCCTTGCAATTGCTCCTCCTATGATCGCTGTGATTTTCTTTTTCATTTTCTTCTCTCCTTTGATTTTTTTGGGGCTGCCCCCTTTAAGTTTAGTTTCTAGCCCGGATAAACCGGACTCTTTTCAGTACCCCCTTGAGGGGTGTAAGTACCTTCACTAAATTATTTTCTGCCAGAAAATAATTTCTAAGGTACTAATGTTTATGCGGCATTGAATGATCATCCGCATCGTCATGGTCACCATCGCCTTCGGTACTCCCCTGTTCTTCAAGGGCCATCCCCTCCATAGTTATCCCCTCCATATCCATATCATCCTCTTCATGTCCTCCCATGCTGTGATCGTGGGCCACCGGTTGCGGAACGGCTTTTACTGCAACACCGTGTTTGTAAACCATGAGTCCCCCCAGGTCTGCGCCTAAGGCCATGGTTGTTACCATGACGATCCCCACAAGAAGTTGAAGCAGACTTCTACCGCTGCTTTCCAGAAACCTCCAGAGTGAGAGAAAAACTGACAAGCAAAGGACAGTAACACCGTAGTTCCGGTGTTCTATCATAATGGCGTGTATCTCTTCGTTATGCGGCACGGAAGCAGCGGCGAAAAACCCCGCTACCACTGTTGCGGCCGCCCCGAGGGTTCCGAGGTAGAGCATCCATGTAGCTGCGATTCTCATCTCCTCTTTTTTCAGGAGAAAACCGAGAAGCTCCATTAGGAGGAATCCGTTTAGCAGCGCAATCGGAAAATGGACCAGCATGGGATGAATATTCGCCATCTCGCCCAAGCCGGGTAAAACCATGGAAATCAGTTCCATCATTATCTGCTCCCATTCATCCTTTCAGATTGTTTAACAGAGCATTCCTTCACATCATTCTCCTTATTAATCTTTTCCGATCAAAAAAGAAAGCTTGATCTGCGTTTATCTGTGTAATCCGCGTAATCTGCGTTCTATTTCTTGTCCCCTTTTAAATTCCACCCTCTCCAGATCGTGTAAAGGACTGGAATAACGAGCAACGTTAAAATCGTAGCCGAAACCATCCCTCCCACCATGGGCGCTGCGATTCGCTTCATCACCTGCGAACCTGTTCCGTGTCCGAAAAGAATCGGTATAAGCCCTGCCATGATGGCCGTCACAGTCATTATTATGGGCCTCACCCTCTCAGCCGCTCCGGCAACGGCCGCTTCTTTCAGGTCGGAAAGACTCTTCATCATTCCTTTATTAAGTCTCTCTTCATGAGCATGATCCAGGTAGAGCAGCATAATCACCCCTATCTCCGACGCCACGCCTGCAAGGGCTATAAAACCTACCCCCACGGCGACGCTCATATTGTAGTCGAGGAGGTAGATGAACCATACTCCTCCTACCAGTGCAAATGGGATGGATAACATAACGATGAGACTTTCGGCAAAATTCCTGAAGTTTAAATAGAGGAGCAGGAATATTATGACCAGCGTCACGGGAACGACTATCTGAAGTCGTTTTTTCGCCCGCTCCATGTACTCGTACTGGCCGCTCCAGGCGAGGGAATAGCCGGGAGGAACGGTGATCTTTTCATTTACCACGGCCATGGCGTTTTTTACGTAGGTTCCTACGTCGATGTCTTTGATGTCCACATATATCCAGGCATTGAGTCTGGCATTCTCGCTCTTGATTCCGGGAGGCCCCTTTTTTATGCTGATATCCGCCACCTGCCCAATGGGAATATGTTCTCCCCTTGGAGTCGGGACCAGTATCCTTTTGAGACTTTTGATATCATCTCTTAGTTCTCTCTGATACCTGAGGTTGACGGGATATCGCTCCAGCCCTTCGACGGTATAGGTAATATTCATCCCTCCGACGGCCGTCATAATTACGTCCTGAATATCACCTACGCCGAGGCCATACCTTGCGGCAGCGGCGCGGTCGATATCAAAGTCGATATAGTTCCCGCCAACTACCCTTTCTGCGTAGACACTGAGTGTCCCCGGTATCTCCCTGACTACAGCCTCAATCTCTCTTCCTATCTTTTCCAGCTCATTAAGGTCATCACCGGCAACCTTGATACCTACGGGGGTTTTGATGCCCGTCGATAGCATGTCGATCCTCGTCTTGATCGGCATTGTCCACGCATTGGTCATGCCGGGGAACTGTAGCGCCTTGTCCATCTCTTCAGTCAGCTTTTTAACAGTCATACCTTCCCGCCATTCGCTTTCCGGCTTCAGAGTGATCGTCGTCTCCAGCATGGAAAGCGGCGCCGGGTCAGTGGCCGTATTTGCCCTGCCTACCTTGCCGAATACTTGCTGTACTTCGGGGAAGGACTTGATTATCTTGTCCGTTTGCTGGAGCAGTTCCTTCGCCTTGGTTATAGAGATTCCCGGAAGCGTTGTCGGCATATAGAGGAGGTCCCCTTCGTTTAGGGGCGGCATGAATTCGGACCCGATATGCTTCAGTGGATAAAGTGTGAAGGCAAGAATAATGACGGCAAATAAGATGGTCCCCTTCCTGAACCTCAGCACGGTTTTGATACAAGGGCGGTATGCCCATATGAGAAAGCGGTTGATGGGGTTCTTCTTCTCGGGCATTATATACCCCCTGACCAAGTAACCCATCATAACGGGAACAACAGTGACAGCAAGGAAGGCGGCTGCCGCCATGGAGTAGGTTTTTGTAAATGCTAGGGGTGCAAAAAGCCTCCCCTCCTGTGCCTGTAATGTAAATACGGGAAGGAAAGAGAGGGTGATGATAAGCAGTGAGAAAAAGAGCGCGGGACCGACCTCTTTAGAGGAATCCATTGCGATCTGCCATCGTTCCTCTGCCGACAATTTCACCTCTTTGTAAAGTTTGTGCAGTGCTTGTTCCTCACCATCCCCGGCACTCTTTCCCCCCTTCTGAAACAGTTCTTTCGCCTTTTTTTCCACCATCCGCTCGTGATGCTTGTGGGCATTTTCTATCATCACTATTGCCGCATCGACCATAGCTCCTATAGCGATGGCTATGCCTCCGAGTGACATGATGTTTGAGTTTATTCCCTGCCAGTGCATGACGATAAAGGCGATGAGTATGCCGAGAGGGATGGTGAAGATGGCTACCAGCGCGCTCCTGAAATGAAGGAGGAAAATAATGCAGACGAGAGCAACGACGATGCTTTCCTCTATAAGCTTTTCCTTGAGGAAGTCGATGGCCTTGTGGATGAGACCTGAACGATCATAGACGGGCACGATCTCAACCCCTTCGGGCAGTCCCTTTTTCAAGGACTCAATCTTCTTCTTTACATTTTCGATGACCTCTAGGGCATTTTCGCCGTAGCGCATAATAACGACCCCGCCGACAACCTCACCCTCACCATTCAGCTCAGCGATCCCCCGCCTCAGTTCCGGGCCGATATGAACATGAGCAATGTCTTTAACCAGGACAGGAGTACCTTTGGCGTCAACACCGACAGGTATATTCTTCACGTCTTCTATAGATTTAATATAACCTCTGCCCCTCACCATAAATTCCGCCTCGGCGATCTCCAGAAGTTTTCCACCCACGTCGCGATTGCTTCGCATAATGGCGTGTTTCACTTTGGAAAGAGGTATGTTGTAGGCAACGAGTCTGTTCGGATCCACTTCCACCTGGTATTGCTTAACATAACCTCCGATACTGGCAACCTCTGATATTCCGGGAACGGTCTGGATCTCGTACCTGAGATACCAGTCCTGTATCGATCTGAGATCCGCCAGATCATGTTTTCCCGTTTTGTCGATGAGGGCATACTCATAGACCCAGCCAACGCCGGTGGCGTCAGGTCCGAGACTGGGAGTTACCCCCTGGGGGAGGCGTCCCGATACGAAGTTGAGATACTCTAAAACCCTGCTTCTCGCCCAGTACATATCGGTGCCGTCTTCGAAAATAATATAGACGAAGGAGAGGCCGAAGAAGGAATAGCCCCTTACAACCTTGGCAAAGGGGACGGAAAGCATGGCTGTGGTGAGCGGATATGTAACCTGGTCTTCCACCACCTGGGGCGCCTGACCGGGATACTCTGTAAAAACGATCACCTGCACGTCGGAAAGATCCGGTATGGCGTCCAGCGGGGTATTCACCATCGAATAGCCCCCCCAGGCGATTGCCATAAGGGTGAAGAGGATTACTAGAAATCTGTTGTTTATGGATAGTTCTATTATTTTTTTTATCATTTTATGTCCTCATGTATGGAACGCAGATGACGCGGATTTAGCGGATTTGCGCAGATTTCATTGGTGGTCATTTGTAAACACCTTGCGTTTAAATTCCGCTTTTTTGCCAAAATTAAGGAGAAGTCCAACCTCTTTATTAGTTGCCTTTAGATAATTTATCAATTGACACTCATGTTCATCGCTTATATTTATAGCGGCCTTTAACTCGACAATCACCACGCCGTTAACCAGTAAGTCGGCATAGTAATCGCCAACCTCTTCATTGTTATAATAAACCTTGATGTTCTTTTGCGCCTCTACTTTACATTCCAAATTTGTAAGCTCTATTATCAAGGCATTTTCATAAACCTTTTCTAAAAAACCATATCCCAAGGAATTGTATACCTTATAAAAAGCATTAATAATCCTGTCCGTAACATCTTCATGCAACATCAATCCATCTCCTATAATCTTTAATCCGCGAAAATCCGCCAAATCCGCGTCATCCGCGTTCTATTCCATTGTCATATCGGACATATCCATATCGTCCATGTCCATATCGCTCTCATCGGGAACGTCCTCTTTCGACTCCAGCATCTTTGCTATGGCCGCCTTCAGGCGGCTTTCGGAGTCGATAAGGAACTGGGCCGAGGTAACGACAACATCTCCCTCTTCCAGGCCTTCTTTTATCTGGTAGTAGCCGTCTCCCGACTCCATCCCTACAATCACATTTTTGGGAAGAAACTTCCCCCCACCAACAGAGGTAATCACTACATTCCTCTCTCCGCTCCGTATCAGCGCCTCTACAGGAAGGGCGATGACGCTCTTCGAAATAAGGGAGTCTATCTCAATGTTAGCATACATGTCGGGCTTAAGTTGCCAGCCGGGATTATCGAATTCAAGGCGCACCTTGATGGTCCTCGTCTTTGCCTCAAGAAAGGGGTAAATGTAGGAAACTTTTCCCTTGAAAATCTTTCCGGGATAGTATGAGAGGGTCATCTTCACGTCCTGCCCCATCTTTATCCATGGCAACTCCGACTCATAAATATCGGCATGGATCCAGACCTTCGATATATCGGCAATAGTATAGATAGGCATTCCCGGTTTGACGTAGCCACCCTCCTTGATATGCTTCTTTATCACAATCCCCTTCCCCGGTGAATGGATATGGAGAGTTTTAAGTATCTTTCGGTGCTTCTCCAGTTCCATTATCTGGTGGGGCGGCACGTCGAGGTAATCGAGCCTTTTTTTGGCCGATTTGAGGAGCGATTCGGCGCCTTCCGCCACGTCGGAATAGCTGCTCTTTCCCAGCTTCTCCTTCAGTTCCAGGGCAACAAGGTACTCCTCCTGGCTGGAAACCAGTTGTGGCGAGTATATCTCCAGCAATATTTCGTCCTTCTTTACAGCCTGGCCTGTAAAGTCAGCGTAGAGTTTTTCTATCCACCCCTCTACCTTGGAGTGGACCTGGATGACCCGCTTTTCGTCGTATTCAACGATGCCGACTGTCCGTATCGTCCTGGAAAGGGTCCTTTTACCAACAGTCTCCGTCCTTACGCCAATATTTTGTACTGTTACCGGATCTATCCTGACCATCCCTTCGGAACTTTTTTCATTCCCTTCATCTTCATAGACGGGGATGAGATCCATACCCATTGGGGACTTCCCCGGTCCATTGCGTATATATGTGGGATCCATTGGGGCTGCCCAGTATTTGATCTTCTTTTCCTTCTTTTCGGGCTTTTTTTCATCTTCGTAAACGGGTACTAAATCCATACCCATTGGGGACTTCCCCGGTTCATTCCTGATATAAGCCGGATCCATGGGAGCAACCCAGTATTTTATCTTCTTCTCTTTAGTGACAGATGTATGATCTGAAGATATCTCGGCAGGCCCTCTTTTGCCTAAATAATATCCCCCGGCCGTAGCGGCGAGAATAAGGACTAGCAGAACTATTATCTGTATGGGACTCTTCATGGTTTCACCTCGTGGTTGTGACCGGTCAACGGCCCACCCGCCGCCTCTTCCAGCGCGGCCATTTTTATCTCGTGGGTGGCGAGTGCTCGGTAATATTGGATTTCGTAGTTAAAAAGCGTCAGGTGGTTGTTAAGCAGCGTTAGAAAATCGACCTTGTTCACCTGATAGCCTGCGATGGCCGATTCGAGCGACGCCTTTGCCTGCGGGATGATGCCGTCCCTGAAAAGCCGGGTCTGCTCAAAAGCGCTCTCCATCTCACTCTTGATCTTCCGCACCCGGAAGGCGAGCCTGCTTTTCGCCGCATCATAGCGCGCCTTCGCTTGGTTCACTCGCGCCAACCTTTCGGCCACCTTCCTGTCCTCCTTCTTTCCCTGCCAGAGCGGCACCTGCATCTTCACCATAGCGCTCACAAAGTCGGCCCGCTTCATCGGCCCGTCGTCACGCTGGCCATACTGGAGGGAGACGTTGAAGTCTGGATAGTAGCCCTTTTTCGCGAGGAGGTGCGCCTTCTCCTCCCTTTCGATGGCCGCCTTCATCCCCTTCAGGACGGGGTGGCTCTCGTAAATGCGCGCAAGGAGATTCTCCTTTGACACGTCCCGGTGGCCCGGTTCGAGTTCCGTCGGCACTTCAAAGGTTGTTTCCGTGGGGCGGTTCAGCAGGTAGCCCAGCCGGGCCGAAAAGACCGCCTTTTTTTCTTCCAGCGTTATGAGCTTCTCCTTCATCTTGGAAAGCTCCACGTAGGCCTTCAACACGTCCTGCTGTATCCCCTTGCCGACGGAATATTTCGTTTCTGCAATACGGATGAAATCCCGAAGAAGCCGCTGGTTCCGCTCTATCACCTCGATAGAGCGACCGACTAGGTAGAGGGAGAAGTAGGTCTCCTTTACTTCCCGCACGATCCTTAGCTTGAGGATTTCCAATCCCTCTTTGCTGCGCACTACTTCTTTTTCGGCGACCGCCCTTTTTAATCCCCGCTTTCCGGGATAAGGGAAGGTCTGCATAATGCCGATGGTCTTTTGCGTCATCGCTTCCTGTTTGAAATCGAAGCTGTCGGTGGGGATGTTCATGAGTCCGAGCGTGATGGACGGGTTGGGAAGCGCTCCCGCTTGCGACGGCCGTTCGTTCATGGCTGTGATGCCGTACTTCGCCGCCTGGATTTCGGGATTGTTTTCGAGCGCTTCTTTCACGAGCCCGTCCAGGGGGGACGTGCCGGCAGCCTCAGCCGGAATGGCAAGCAGCACGAGCACGAGGAATAGCGCGGCTCGCAATATGGTCGATCTCGTTCTGATACACCTCATCGTTTTCTCCAAAGGTTGAATTTTTAAACAATGGAAAAACAGCCATGCAGCCGGGTGCGGACGCACCTCGGCTCTTCAAAGGGCACGGCCTTAATGAGACGGTATCAGATAATGAAAGTGGCGTTTAGAAGGTGGATCGGGCGGTCGGGGCCGGGTGGCCTGAGCGTTGCCCATTTGACGTATGATGTTGAAAGAGTGCTTAGTGAAACGAGGGAGACTGTTTCATTAGTGGCGGTTTGATTGGAAAAATCGGTACTCACCGTTTGAATAATGGCGGGGGTGGAAACGTCACAGTGAAGGCAGCTGACCTGCTCGTCCGCTTTCAGTTGAAAGTCGGCGGAGGCGGTGGAATCGTGGCAACTGTGTTCTTCCATCTCACCAGCCATGCCCTGCGCCATCGTGGAAGGCATGGCCGCCTCGGCCTTCAAAAGTCCCGCCTTACCGCAGGGGATGAGGCAAAAGCTGACGAGCAGAATCGACGTTAAAGCGACGGCGGTTATTCTTTTATTTCTAAAGGTTTTAGAAAGCATAATGTAAGTTTGCAGCATCCCTTGAGTTGAAGTCAAGCGTTTTTTCTCCGGCATTTCTGGTAGTTAGATAATATAATGTTCATTTGGTTCCAAAAAAAGACCCCTCCTAGCCTCCCATGCTTAAAACCACCCCTCCTCCGCCTCCCCGTGTAAAGGGGAGGAACTTCTACATCCCCTCCTTTACAAGGAGGGGACCGAGGGGAGGTAAATTAATCCAACAATTCCATCTCCCCCCGCCTCAATTGAAAATGAAAAACCCAACCCATTCAGCTATACTTAAACTATGGACTACGCAGAAGAAAGAAATGCAATGGTCGAGACCCAGCTAAAAAGGCGCGGCATAAAAGACCCTATGATTCTCCAGGCGATGCGCACAGTGCCGAGGCATCAGTTCGTACCCGATGGGCATATTGGCCGGGCCTACGACGACGGGCCGCTCCCCATAGGTTTCGGGCAGACCATCTCCCAGCCCTACATGGTGGCGGTCATGACGGAGGCGCTCAAGCTCGGCGGCGGGGAGAAGGTGCTCGAAATCGGGACCGGTTCGGGCTACCAGGCGGCGGTGCTTTCCGAGATCGCCTGGGAGGTCTATTCCATCGAGCGGCACGCGGAACTGGCCGACAGCGCACATAAACTTTTAATCGGGTACGGCAATGTCTACATCTCGGTGGGCGACGGTACGCTCGGCCTGCCCGACAAAGCCCCCTTCGACGGCATCATCGTTACGGCGGGCGCGCCATACGTCCCAGCCAGCCTGAAAAATCAGCTTGCCGAGGGGGGCCGCCTCGTCATCCCCGTGGGCGAGCGGATGATGCAGTCGCTCCTTCGCATCACGCGGGAGGGGGATAGTTTTCGGGAGGAGAATTTGCTTGGTTGTGTTTTTGTGCCTTTGATTGGGGAGGAGGGGTGGGAGTGAGGGCAACTGGCATCCTTGATCAATCGTAGGATGGGTGAGCAAAGCGAAACCCATCTAATAAAATCCCTTTCAAAATGATGGGTTTCACTACGTTGCACCCATCCTACGCTACTATTAGTCCGTCTGTGTGTAGCACTCAGTTAGATTATTTTGAAATCAAAGTCTATTGAAATTATTTACTACTTTAGTTAATAGGTTTTTATCATTTATTTCGGAAATTTTAGCCATAAATCCAAGTCGATTTGGCGCTGTATATATGAGCCCAGCTCCACTTTTGTATAGTTCAGTTATTTCGTTCATTCTGTCAATGTCAGATGAAAAAACTGTAAAAGTGAATAATTTTTTAATTTCTGGATTGTTGTTCCCATCGCTCCAAACCATTAGTAGTAAATAGTATTCACCAATGTCGAATTTATTCAACCTATCTTTAGTGAAACTAGCGATACGATTAAAAAGATCATCGTCAATATATTTAAGGATGAGATCGTCAGGGACAAGTTGTTCTTGGATTTGTGTATTAACTTCGTTCAATAGACCACTAGCTGTTGCTTGTTCTTTTTTTGAAAATGGGAAAAAGCAACTTAAGAAGTATTGCCATGATTTATTAGAATCAAGTGTTATTTGGCCAATGGGGATTTGAGTTGGGACCTGGCCTGTTGCAGTTGACGTAGGCTGCAAAAAATATGAATATGCAGGCAATTTTATACGATAATTTGGATTGTCTTTATTTTCAACATACAGCTCAATTCTTTTAATGGTGCCACTAGCTTTACCACTGTTTCTAATTTGTATAAATGGTGACAAATTAACATTACCTAAATAATGGGTAACATGAAGTTGGGGGGACAACGAAACGTTAAATTTTGGTTTTTCTATATACTCATATAGGGGCCTTAATTGTGACAGGATTAGCGCAATGACAGCAATAATAAAAGATAGTACTGGAATATATTTTTTCATTTGTTCTTAGTCTCCTTAATATGTAGAATTTTCTCTCACCAAACAAAAAAGCCCCGTCACAGGGTTTGCCTGAAAGGGGCCTTTCATTATCTTCGGTCTGTTTTTATGCATCTACCCCACCTCTTAAAAGCGTTTGAAAAATCATATCGCCCGGTGGGCGGGGTGTCAATGGTTTTTCTTGGATTTGATCTCCTCCCCCTTGAGGGGGGAGGATTAAGGTGGGGGTGATACTATTGATGCCCCCTCACCCTGGCCCTCTCCCACCAGGTGAGAGGGGACGAAGTATTTCTTTCCCTCTTAAGATAAGAGGGGCGCGAGGGGAGTTATGACTATTTGGAGTAACCCCTCCCAGCCTCCCCTTAACCCAAGGGGAGGAGCCTTAAATAACTAGAGCAGTACCTTTTCAATCCCACCTTTAGCCATCCGGCCAAGAAAATCCTCACGCCAGTTTTCGCCGAGGTGACGTTTCGCCAGTTCTACCACGAGGAAGGCGGCCTTCAGGCCTGTTTCGTCCTCGTAGCGGGACAAGCCTTGCAGGCAGGCGGGGCAGGAGGTGAGAAGCTTCGCTTCCTTCTTTGCAAGACCATTCTTTTCCGTCAATTCATTGATCCCTTTTTCCAACTCCTCCGCCTTCCGAAAGCGGAGTTGGTGCGAGATGTCGGGGCGGGAGACGGCGAGGGTGCCCGACTCGCCGCAGCAGCGGTCGCTTAAAATAACCTCCGCGCCGAGGAGTTTGGATGCCACCTCTTTCGGCGGGTGGAGTTTGGTCGGGCTGTGGCAGGGATCATGATAAAGAAAGGCGCTGTCGCGCCCCTCTTCCTTTAAGGTAAGTCCCTTTTCTAACAGATACTCGTGAATGTCCATGAGGCGGCAACCGGGGAAGATTTTTTCGAACTGGTAGGTGAGGAGTTGGTCGAGGCAGGTACCGCAGGAGACGACCACCGTTTTGATATCCATGTAGTTGAGGGTGTTGGCCACGCGGTGAAAGAGTATGCGATTGTCCGTGGTGATGCGGTGGCCTTTTTTATGGCGGCCCGACGATATTTGCGGGTAGCCGCAACAGAGATAGCCCGGCGGCAGCACCGTTTCTGCGCCGCTTTCTGCCAGCATGGCGAGGGTGGCGAGCGAAATGTCGCTGAAGAGTCGCTCCGACCCGCAGCCGGGAAAGTAGAAGACAGCTTCGCTGTCGTCTTTTATTTTATCGGGATGGCGGAGGATGGGGACGATGCGCGGATCGGTGAGGTCGAGCAGTTCCCGCGCCGCCTTTTCCGGCACCTCGGCGCGGAGCGGTCGTTTCACCATATTGATCGACTGTTTCAACAGGTTCGGCCTGCAAACCGTGGCGGGGGGGATGGCCCCCTTTTTGTCGGTGAGGCCTGCTTTCTTTGCTGCGCTGTTTGCGGCGTTGACCGCCTTGAATCCCCACTTTGCCAGCCCCGTTCGCATGAGACCGATGGCGCGGGGGGAGGTGGAGTTGAGGAAGGCGAAGGCGGCACGCTCACCGGGATTTACCCGTTTTTTCCCCGCCTCTGTAAGAATCTTCCGCATCCTCGCCGTCACCTTGCCGAAGTCGATATTCACCGGGCAGGGGGTCTCGCATTTGTGGCAGACGGTGCAGTGGTCGGCAATGTCGCCCATGTCGCTGAAATGCCGGAGCGACACACCCCGGCGGGTCTGCTCCTCGTAGAGGAACGCCTCGGTAACGAGCCCCGCGGCGAGAATTTTATTCCTCGGGGAATAGAGGAGGTTTGCCCGCGGTACGTGGGTCATGCAGACCGGCTTGCACTTGCCGCAACGGAGGCAGTGGCGCACGTCGTCGTTCAGCGCGCCGAGTTCGCTCTCCTCTAAAATGATCGCCTCCTGTTCGAGGAGCTTCAGTGACGGCGTGTAGGCTTTTCGGAGATCGGCCCCCGGCAGCAGCTTTCCCCTGTTGAAATGGCCGTTCGGGTCTACCTTTTTTTTGTATTCCACGAAGGCAGCGAGCTTTTCCGGCGCCAGGTGTTTCAATTTGGTGAGGCCGATGCCGTGCTCGCCAGAGATGACGCCTCCAAGCGACCGGGCGAGCTTCATGATGCGCTCCACCATCCGCTCCGCCTCGTGGAGCATTTCGTAATTCTGGGAATGAACGGGGATGTTGGTGTGCACGTTTCCGTCGCCTGCGTGGGCGTGAAGGGCGACAAAGAGCCGCTCGTTACGGATGGCGGCGTGGATCTCTTCGAGACGGTCTCTCACCCCTGCCATCTCCTGTCCGGCGAAGACCTCGAAAAGTGGCTCCGCCACCGTTCCCCGGCAGGAGACGACGAGGTCGCGGCGAAGCAATAGATCGGCGAGGCGGTCCCCCTTTTTGATGGCGGCCTCCTCCCCGGCGGTCATCAGTTCTTTGCAATCGACCGCCTCGTCGTCAAGCCGCTCGAAAATCGACTGCCAGCGGGCGCGCGCATCTCCCACGATCACAACCGCCTGCTTCTGTTTTGCATCGGTGATGGCTCGATTCTCGGCGCTCTCCTCGAAATTTTTCGCCTCGCGCAGTTCGGGAAGGTCCTCTCCCAGATAGTTGAGTACGGCGTCGGCAATGTTCACCTTGTTCCTGATCGACTGTTCGATGTTGATCCGCTCGATCTCCCGGCTGTAGTCGGCGAGACGTTCCAGTGGAATCACCACGTCTTCGTTCACCTTGAAGGCGTTCGTGTGGGCCGAGATGGCCGCCGTACGCGTTCGGTCGAGCCAGAAACGCCGCCTCGCCTCGGGGCTGATGGCGACAAATCCCTCGCCCCCCCGCGCTTCGGTGAGGCGGATGATTTCTTCCGTCGCTTCTTTAAGCTTTTCCTCGTCGTCTCCGGTGATGTCGGCAAGGAGAATCATCTTGGGCCGCTCCTGCCTCGCCGCCTTGGTGGAGTATTTCACCGCCTTGATGTAGCGCTCGTCGAGATGCTCCAGCCCGGCAAGGAGTACCCCTTCCTGCTTCTTCAGATAGTCGATGAGTTCCACGATGGCGGGAACGGCTCGCGAAAGGTCGTGGCCGAAAAATTCGAGGCAGAGTGTTCGGATTTTCGACGGCATCCGGTGGAGCACGAAGCGGGCCGATGTGATGAGGCCGTCGCACCCCTCCTTCTGGATTCCCGGCAGGCCGTGGAGCGCCTTGTTGGTCACATCCTTACCGAGCCCCGCCTTTCGAAAGCCCGAACCGGGAATTTTCAGTTTCTCCGGTTTGCCTATCTTCGTCCTGCCGTCGGCTTTATACCGGGTGATGCGGAAGGTCACCTCATCCTGGTCATCTATCTTTCCGAGATTGTGGCCGAGCCTCTCCACCTCAAGCCACTCGCCATCGGGCGTCACCATCCGCCACGAGGCGAGGTTGTCGAGTGTCGTCCCCCAGAGGACCGCCTTCTTCCCCCCGGCATTCATGGCGATGTTGCCGCCGATGGTGCAGGCGTCCTGCGAGGTGGGATCGACGGCGAAGGCGAGGCCGGACTGAGAGGCGAGGTCGGAGACGCGCCGCGTCACCACCCCTGCGCCTACATGTACGGTGGAGATCTTCCCCTTCACACCGGGGAGTTCAATCTCTTCCACCTCGCCGATAAAATCGAGTTTTTCCGTATTGACGACGGCAGATTTTGCATCGAGCGGTACGGCGCTCCCCGTGTATCCCGTTCCGCCCCCCCGGGGGATAATGGTGAGCCCCGCCCCGATGCAGGCGCTCACTAGGTTGGCTACCTCCTCTTCTCTATCTGGCGTAACGACGACGAAGGGGTACTCCACGCGCCAGTCGGTGGCGTCAGTGCAGTTCGCCACCCGGGCGAGACCGCCGAAATCGATGTTGTCCTTACGAGTGACGCGAGCGAGCGCCTTTTTTACCTTCTTCCGGAGGTGAACATTTTCATCGAAGCGGCCCGAGAAACGGTCCACGGCACTTCGTGCCGCTTCAAGCAGCCGAAGAGCTTTCTCGTTCCTTTCTGCCCGTTCGCCAAACTGGCCGAGGCGGTGGTAGAGAGCGCCAACGAGCGCTTCCCGCCTTTTTTTGTCCTCTTCCAGGTCTTCCATGAGATAAGGGTTCCGGTCGAGAACCCACATGTCTCCCAGAACCTCGAAGAGCATTCTCGCCGAGCGGCCCGTCTGACGGCTGGAGCGGAGTTCCTCCATGAGGTCCCAGATATCCTCCCCGAGATAGAGGATAGCGATCTCCCGGTCGGAGAAGGAGGTATAGTTATAGGGGATTTCGCGGATTCTGTGTGTCAACTGCGCGCTCATTACCTTTAAAATCGTTAAGAGAAAAAGGGATAAAAATAGGGATAGTAACGACAAAGGATAAATTATCAGCAGAAGAGTCGATTCGGTTTTTTCAGTTCCCATGTAATCTTTTGCTCACCGCTGACGATACAGAAAGAACAAGACCCGACCC
>CBDVDA010000042.1:0-24366 GCA_965372635.1 uncultured bacterium
GATTGGCTGTTTTAAACTTTAACTTTATCAAAGGCTCAGTCTATGCACTCGCAAGCCCCTGAGCTAAAAAGTTGGTGGACAGCGACCGTTAAGTTGAGTGACCGGAAAAGGGGACGCAATCTTTTTAGAATTATGAGGAGATAAATGTGATATTATGCGAGAATTCACGGTAATAATCGAACAGGACGAAGAGGGTTATTATATCGCGGAAGTGCCGGAGCTCAATGGCTGTCATACACAAGCCAAATCCCTGGACATTCTTATGGAAAGAATAAGGGAGGCCATTCAGCTCTGCCTGGAAGAGGAAACCGAAGAAGATCATCCGGGAACACACCTGATAAAGGAAAGGGGTTTTCGGTCAATAGACAAAGAGGAAGTCATCTGTTTTTGAAACATCAGGATGGAAGAGCTACGGTCGTTCCCATACATGCAGGTGAAACCATTGGAGCGGGACTTCTTTCAAAAATACTGAGAGACAGGGAACTCACAAAAGATGAATTGTTCGAGATGTGACAGACTGGGATTAGAAGGAAGAGATATTCACCGATACGACACTATAAGCAAGAGGCAATCCTCTTACAACAAGGACAAGACAATCATATGAAAAGATTATTACCACTAGTCGGTCTCTGCGGACTGCTCCTCCTCGCCACCGGCGGAATTTCTTACGCCATCAAGGGTTTTATGGAGACCTACATGGTGGCCATCCTCTGGGTCGGCCTGCTCGCGCTCCTCTTCTATTTCTACGTGGGGTTCAACTCTATCCGGGGCTTCCTGACGGGGCGGTCGGCAAAGTACGGCGCCAACATGGCAACTATGATCGCTGTTTTCTTCGCCATCCTCGCCCTTACGTCCTTCATGTCCACCCGCTACAAGGTGAGGTGGGACCTGACGAAAACGCAGCGCTACACTTTGTCGGACCAGACGAAAAAACTTGTCCGTACACTTAAAAGGGATGTGTCGGCCGTCGCCTTCTACCGGAGCGATGAAAGGACGAGGCAGCAGATGGAAGACCTTCTTCAGGAGGTCTCCACCCTCTCCCCCAAATTCAGTTACCGCTTTATCGATCCCGACAAGCAACCGGCAGCCGCAGCAAAATACGGCGTCACCTCCTACAGGACGACACTCCTTATGAGCGGCAAAAACCAGCAGACCATCGGTTTCGAGAGCGAGGAGAAGCTGGTCAATGCCCTCCTGAAGGTAATACGGGACGAGGTAAAGACGATCTACTTCCTGAAAGGGCACGGCGAGAATGATACAACCGACGGCCAGAGTTCGGGATACAGAGGGATAAGGGATTCCATTGAAAAGGAAAACTACAGGATAAAGGATGTGGCGCTGCTGGAAACGCCTAGTATTCCCGATGACTGTGCGCTTCTCATCATTAGCGGACCTAAAAAGGATTTCATTGAGGATGAGCTTAAGAAACTTACGGAATATATAGAAAGAGGCGGAAGCCTCCTCTTTATGATCGATCCCGGCGGGTTCCCCGTTCTTTCCGAATATCTGGCGGGGTACGGATTTACGCTCGGTAACAACGTAGTGATCGACAAGATGTCGCAGGTATTCGGCGCCAACTATCTCGTTCCCGTTGTAACTCACTATGAAGAAAAACATCCTATTACAGAGGAGTTCAACGTACAGACCTTCTTCCCCCTTGCGCGCACCGTTTCCGTCAACCGTACGCCTGAAAAAGGGATATTCCCCCTCGCCTTTACAGGGGATGCGAGTTGGGGGGAGACGGACATTAGCACCCTTTATTCCGAAGAGGGGACGGTCTCTTACGATGAAAAGACGGATGTAAAGGGACCCCTTTCCATTGCCGCTGTAAAAATCGTACGTGTGAATGAAGGCGAGGATGCGAGTGATACGGGCGACAAGCAGTCTTATGCCAAGCTCATTGTCGTCGGTGATTCCGACTTCGTAAACAACACCCACGTCAACCTTGCCGGAAACAAGGATTTCTTCCTCAATACCATGAACTGGCTTATGGCAGAGGCAGAGTTGATTTCGATCAGGAAGAAGGCGGTCGGCATGACCCCCGTCATTCTCACGGCGAGCCAGGGGCGGTTTATCTTCTGGATTCCCGTCGTTGTCATCCCCTCCCTCATTATGGTTATCGGCATTGCAGTCCTCACCCGCCGTAGAATCAGGTAATGAAGCTTTTCAAAAAAACCGTCGCCTGGGTTATCATCCTTTTCATACTTGCAGGCCTCTCCTACTTTTTCGAAGATAAGATCCAGGAAAAAGAGGCGTCGATCGCCGAAAGCAGGCGGCTCGTCAAGCTCGAGATTGACGAGATCGAATCTGTAGAGCTAAGAAAACCGGACGGCACCCTTGCCGTAAAGAAGAGCAAGGGCGGCTGGTTTATCGATAAGCCTTTCATCGCCTCTGCCGATCAAAAGGCGATTACCGACATGCTCGATCACACGCTGAGGGCGAATATCAACGGCGTTCTTTTCGAAGAAGCGACTGAAGAGAAGCTTAAAGAGATGGGTCTTTCTCCCCCCTACCTGACGGCGTCGCTCAAGACCATTTCCGGTAAGACGGTCACTATGCATATGGGTGACAGGGGACCGACGCAGAACATCGCTTTTCTAAAATTCGAGGGAGAAAAGCGGCTTCTTCGCGTTCATGCCGACGTGCGGTCCGAACTCGACAAATCAGTTTACGATCTGAGGGACAAGACAGTGATTTCCATCGATCCCCAGACGCTTAAAATGGTAGAGATGAAGTGGAGGGATGGGGAAACGATTACCGTATTCCAGTCCCGGAAAAACGCATGGAATACGGAGGGGCTTTTTAACGGCAAGACCGATCTTACCAAGTTGCTCGCCACCCTCTACGGCATCAGGGATGCTGAGGCGAAGGCCTTTATCGATGAAAATCCGGGTGACATGAAACCCTACGGTCTTCATGCGCCGAGGCTGACTCTCACCTTTGGAGACAAGAACCTCCAACAGATTCTCTATGTGGGAGATAAAGATAAAAAACGGAGGGGCTACTATGCAAACCGGCGGGGCGACCTGAACGTCTTTCTTCTGGAAGAAGACTTCCTCGACAACATCCCCGATTCGTTCAAAGATCTGGAGGTGAAAGTGGAATGACGTTTTCAACGTTTTTTAAATGCAGCCTCCAACGATTTCCTCGCCCCCTCTTTGTCTTCTTTATTAGCATTTCTCTTCTCCTTCCCTCTTATACCTTTGCGGCCAAGCCGTACAAGAAAAACCTGAAAATCGGCGTCATCGGTCCTATGACAGGTGAACAGTCTGCCCTTGGCAAGCCTATCGCCGAAGGCGCAAAGCTGGCGGCGGAAGATTTTAACAAGGCCGGCGGCATTGATGGGAAGAAGATCGACGTTATCGTCAAGGATAACGCAGCCGGGCTGGATGCGACAAAAGCGGCGCTCGACGAGTTCATCCTCGCCAGGGTAGCCGCCATCATCGCCTCCCCCGCAGGGTGGTCTACCTTTGCGCCAGTCAATGCGGCCAACCGGTCATGGACTATCCTCATGTCCGTCGGTACGAAACGCAACATCGAGCGGAGCGGAAACTTCATCTTTAGAAACACCCTTTCCGATGAAATCGCCACCGACGCCCAGATCAAATATTGCAGCGAAAAACTCGGGTATAAACGCTACGCCATTATCACCTCCATGGTGGACGACGAGTCGGCGCTCTCAGCCGTTGGGTTTTACAAAAAGGCGCTGCAAAAACATGGCGGAAAGATAGTCTCCGAGGCATTCGCCAACTTCGATGTTGCCCTCAAGGAATCGATTGCAGATATAAAGAAGGATTCGGGAGGAAAGCTGGATGCCGTCCTCTTTGCGGGAGATGCGAAGAACGGCGCCGACGTGTTGAAGGAGATGAGACGGCAGGGGATCAAAGCGCCCCTCGTAGGTGGAGAGAAACTGTTCACTAGAAAGTTCCTGAAGCGTGCGGGTAACCGTGCCTTGGGGTCGGTTCTCTACACCAGCTTTACGGCCCGCTTCAAGGGAAAAGAGACGCAGGCCTTCGTAAAAAAATATCGCAAAAAGAACAAACGCTACCCAACCCCGCTGGCTGCCTACGGCTATGATTCTTTCATGCTCGTTGCTGAAGCGATAAAAAGAAGCGGCACCACGGAACCGAAAAAGGTAGTGGACGCTCTCTGGGATACGAAGAATCACCCCGGCGTTGCCGGGTCGGTCTCCATGAAAGAGACAGGTGCAACGATCAACGTCCCCTTTCTCCTGAAGGTAGTAAAAGGCAAGAAGGGGCCGCGTTTTACGCTCGTTAAATGAGGCGGTTCCCCTTGCAACCAAACCTCTTTTCAAAAAGCAACAGGGTGATAACTCTAATCTGCCGCCCCCTTTTATTTTTATTCCTCCTCATTTTGACCGCCTGCGATGGCGGTGACAACCCGGCTCCGACCACCCAGATCGGCCAGCCCGCTCCTCCTTTCGAACTGAAAGATTTGAACGGCACTCCTCACGCCCTGAAGAAGGAGCAGGGAAAGGTGATACTTCTTCGATTCTGGTCCACCCAGTGCAAATCCTGCAAGGAAGAGATGCCGAAGCTGGAAGCCCTCTATCAAAAGATGAAACCGTTCGGCATCACCCTAATCGCCGTCAATATCAAAGACACCCCCGAAGAAACGGCAGCTTTCACAACGGGTATGGGCCTCACCTTCCCGATCCTCATCGATGAGAACAAGGAGACGGCAAAGAAATATAAAGTTTTCGGCGTTCCCACCTCATTCGTCATCGATAAGGCGGGGGTAATTAGAGAGCGCTTTTTCGGCGACCTGGGCGAAGCGGGAATGGAGAAGTTGATAAGACCTCTTTTGGTGGTATAATCAAAAGAAGATTGATTTTTTAGCCGGATTATACCGGCAATTTCATTCAGGAAGCGGGCGATTATAAGCCCTCAATTATTATGGCGAAAAAAGACTATTACAAAATCCTCGATGTAGACGAAAAGGCGAACGAGGGGGATATTAAGAAGGCCTTTCGGAAGCTGGCGCGGAAGTATCATCCCGACGTGAACCCGAACAACGCCGAGGCGGAGGCGAAGTTCAAGGAGATCAACGAGGCTTACGAGGTGCTCGGAGATACTGAAAAGCGGAAGCAGTACGACACCATGGGCGACAGCTTCTTCGAAGGCTTCCAGCCGGGGGGGAGCGGCTTCGAAGGGTTCAGCTACCAGGATTTCGGCAATGTATTCCAGGGGGCGGGCGGCTTCGAAGACCTCTTCGGCGGTCTCTTCGGTCGGGGCGGGCGAGCCCAGACGGCGCCAGCCAAGGGGGAGGATCTCCGTTATACCATGGAGGTCAGTCTCGAAGAGGTGGTGAGCGGCAAGAAGGTGGACATCTCCTTCTATCACACCACCGGCTGTGGAACCTGCCGGGGCTCGGGCGCCAAGCCGGGAGGAAAATCGACGCCCTGTGCCCGCTGCGGGGGACGCGGGAAGGTCTCCGTCTCAAGCGGAGCGATGAACTTCGCCCAGGCCTGCCCCGCCTGCAATGGGCAGGGGAAGACCAACGTGGAGGTCTGCGACGCCTGCGGCGGCAAGGGGGAACTCCCGAAGCAGGAAAAGCTGAATGTGAAGATACCTCCCGGCGTGGAAACGGGATCGCGCATCCGCCTTGCCGGGAAGGGAAATGCCGGCCGACGGGGTGGCCCGAACGGCGATCTCTTCATCGAAACGAAGGTTCGTCAGCAGAAGGGGTTCGTCCGGGACGGCAAGTCCCTTACCGTAGAAGCGGAAATCAGCGTACCCCAGGCGATCCTTGGCGATACGATCGAGGTGAGAACCATCGGCGGCACGGCAAGTATGAAGGTGCCTAAGGGGACGCAAAACGGCCAGAAATTCCGTCTCAAGGGAAAGGGGCTCCCCCCCATGGGAGGAGGAACGCGGAGCGACCAGTATGTGGTAGTCACTGTCTGCATCCCGAAAGAGATCGATAAAGAGACAGAGGCACTTGTAAAGAAGCTCGATGAAAAACTATCAGGAAAGAAGGGGTGAACCATGAAGAGTGAACGTTATAAACGGAGCCGTATCATTGAACTGACGAAGATCGACGAAACACTCCTCGCTTCCTACGAAGAGGCGGGGCTTATAACGCCGAAGAACGAGGGGGGTGAATCTTTTTATTCCCACGAGGAGTTGGAGGTTATCGAGATGATCGAGCGCCTCACCAGTGATCTCGGCGTCAACCTCCCCGGCGTGGAGGTGATTCTCAACATGCGGGGTCAGATGCTCGCCATGCAGCAGGAATTCGACCGCGTCATCGACGATGTTCGGCGGGGGATTATCAAGGAACTAAGCGTTTACGAAGAACGCTTCCGCCGCCCCATGATCGAAAACAGGGGAGGCTTGCCCTCCAAGGTCAGGATCAAAGAATAGAGCCGAGGGCTCCGTGCCGCAGCCGCTCATAACGCTCACTCTCTCCTTCCTCTCCGGCCTTTTCCTCGCCCAGAGGCTTCACCTCTCACTTGCGGCTGCCGAATCAATCCTTACCTTCACTACGCTTCTTCTCTTTGCCTTTCTCTTTTTTCGGCGAAACTTTTTTACCACCGCCGCCTGTTTATTTTTCCTCCCCCTCGGCCTCTTTTATTACACTGCCCACGATCACGCCATCCCTTCTCTCGCCGCCTATGCCGACGGCGTTGAAAAAGTGATCGAAGGGGTCATCGAAGAGAGGAAAGAGGGTGACCGTTACACGCGGTTTACCATCAAGGGGGAGAGGCTCCTTGATGGGGAAAGGATCGTCTCCCTTAGTGGCCGTCTCCAACTCACCCTCCGCTTAGGCGGGGGAAATCTCCATCGAGGAGACCGTATCCGCTTCATGGCTCGTTTGAGACAGCCGAGGAACTTCAACAACCCCGGTGGCTTCGATTACGAGGGGTACCTGAGGCGGCGCGGCATTACGGCGACGGCCACGCTTAAAGATGATCGCAGCGTGGCCGTCATGGGCGATGAGCACCCACTCCTCGGTCCCCTCTCGCGCTTCAGAACCGCCTTCGGGCGGATGATCGAAACAGCCGCACCCGCTCCCGCCTCGGGCGTCATAAAGGCGCTCTCCCTCGGAAACCGCAGGACCATGGAGGAGACGCTTCTCACCGCCTTCCGCCGTTCCGGCCTCGCCCACATCCTCGCCGTCTCCGGCCTCCATATGGGGATGGTGGCTCTCTTTTTCTACACCCTTTCCCGCTGGGCTCTCGCGCGGTCCGAGTGGTTTCTTCTTCGAAACCTCACAGGTAAGGGGGCGGCGCTTTTTACCCTCTTCCCTCTCACCGCCTACCTTCTCCTCTCCGGCATGGCGACGCCCGCTGTGCGGGCCTACATCATGGCGGTTGCTTTTCTTATTTCCCTCCTGCTGGAAAGGGAGGGGGAGATTTTCAACACCTTGTCGCTGGCAGCTCTCGTCATTCTCGTCGTCGAGCCCACCGCCTTTAGCGAGGCCTCCTTCCAACTCTCTTTCGCCGCCGTCATCGGCATCGTCGCCCTCGTCCCGAAGCTGGAGCAGATTTTCTGCTCTTTTTGGAAAGAGTCTCCGCCTGCGGCGCTAAGAAAATTCTCGCTCTTTATCTTCGTCTCTTTCACCGCCATGGTTGCTACAGCCCCCCTCGTGACCTATCATTTCATGGAGATATCCACGGTGGGGCTACTCTCTAACCTGCTCGTCCTCCCCTTCCTTGCCTTCATCGTCGTTCCCTTGAGTGCACTCGCCCTCTTTACGGCACCCTTTTCGGCTTCAGCGGCGACGCTCCTTTTGAAGACGGCGGCACTCTTTACCCTCCCTGCCGTCCAGTTGACCGAAACTCTGGGCGGCTTCTCCTTTGCCTCCCTCGCCGTCTCACCTCCGGCTCCCTTCAATATTATCCTCTACTACGCCCTCCTCTTCGCTCTCTTTAACGTGAAACAAAAGCGGGCGCTCACCGCCGTCATGGTCATCCCCGTCCTCTTTCTCCTTTCCGAATCGGCTCTCTCCCTCACCGACAGGGACGAGAGGAAACTGGAGGTCACTTTCTTAAGCGTTGGACAGGGGGAATCGACGTTCATCCGTTTTCCCGGTGGCAAAACGATGGTCATCGACGGAGGCGGATTTTACGACAACAGTTTTGACATTGGGGGAAAGGTGATAAAACCCTTCCTGTTGAAAGAGGGGGTTAAAAAGATTGACTATCTCCTTCTCAGTCATCCTCACCCGGACCATATGAACGGTCTCATCTCTCTTGTTAAATCCTTTCCCGTGGGGGAGGTCTGGGTCGGCGATGAGGTGGCGATGAACGAGACGCACCGGCTTTTTCTCCATCTCGTGGAGAAAACGGGAATAAGGAAGGTAGTGGTGAGCGACCGGTCGGAGCCAAGGCTCATCGACGGCGTAAGAATCGAATTCCTGAACCCGTTGCCCGGCTACGGTTTACCAAATGAGAAGATGGACGATTCGGCTGTCAATGGCCGGTCGGTAGTCCTGAAACTCGGTTTCGGCAGCCGCGCCTTTCTTCTCACGGGGGATCTTGAAAGGGAGGGGGAGGAGAGGCTTCTCTATGAGAAGGCCGCCCTCGGTGCAGATGTGATAAAAGTCCCCCACCACGGCAGCCTCACCTCCAGCAGGTCGGCCTTCGTCAGTGCCGTTTCACCCGCTTACGCCATCTTCACCGTGGGGGCGGGGAACCGTTTTGGTTTCCCCAAACCGGAGGTGGCAGCCCGCTACAGGGAGATCGGCGCTCGTCTCCTCCGAACCGACCGGGACGGCGCAGTCACCTTCCTTACGGATGGCGAGACGCTGGAGGCGCGCACATTTTTCGGGACGGTTAAGTGATGTTCGGGGTGTTTATTAGTTGATTGGGAGGTGGGGCGAATATTATCTATTGGGATATCCCTAATATTCTCATGGAAATATACTCCCTGGTGCAACTGTTGCCAAAATTAAGCGGCCACTCTCTCTGGTTAATAGCATCCTGCGGGAAGGAGATACTTACTTCATCTCATGCCAGAAACCACCGTGATGCTTTTCTTTCTTCACCTTGAATAGCGTTATAATCTGGTACTTGCCCATCTGCCTCATATCAGATCTCACACGTACTTAGTCGGCGCCTTAGCAGCAATCTTTCTTTTCGGGGCTGCCTTCTTTTAAATATTTGGAAGGGTCTTTTTCGAAGGTTTCTCTACACCCCTCACAGCAGAAGCAGTAGCGCTTCCCCTCGAAGACGCTGCATATCTTTCCTTCTTCCACGTCCATTCCGCATACCGGGTCTTTTGCCAGTTCAATCACCTCCTTTTAGTGACATTTCGGCGGTTTGCCGCCTGTTGTTTTTTGCGTTCCTTCGGCAACCTTTTCTAAGAACCGCCCGATAAAGCCTTTCTTGGATTCGGGCTTTTTCAGCCCAATCCGCTCTTCGTAGGACTCCTTGCACCCTTCCGAGCAAAAGTAGTGGGTTTCATGTTCGAAATGAACCATATATTTTGCTCCCTCTTCCGATACTTCCATTCCACATATGGGGTCTTTAGCCATTTTTATTACCTCCTTTAAGTGTTTTTACCTTACCAGTTAAATTTCCGTTCTTTGACTCCGGCCACATCCCTGATAATCAGTTCGATCTTTCCCGTATTGAGTACAACCCCCTCAAAGAGCAGGACGCCTGATCTGTGATGGCCGCTTCCTTCGGGTGATGTCCACTTGCCTTTATACTCTTTACCCTTGCCGTCCCTCAGAAGAGAGAGTGCGGCCAGATCATAACTGTCGAGGCCGACGGAGTGGGTATCCATTCTCACCGAAAAGGCCGGGTCAGGTTTGCCTGGGTTTTCGTAGGTCACCCTCATTGTAACCTTACCTTCACTGCTCTTCCGGGTCAGGCTCTCGGCAGTACTTTCTGGCGATCCCATCATCAGGAACATCCCCACAAGGGTTACAAAAATTCCAAAGGTTTTCATATCTTACACCTCCTGATATGTCTTGTCATAAGGATTATACCGCCTATATTGCTTAAAATACCTATCGCCATAAAGACCGTCTTATATTCCGAAAGAAAAAGTGCTGCACCCGCAAAACCGATAATGGGAAGAACATCGGCCAGGTGATGGGCGCAACAGGCAACCATTGCTGCCGTTGAAGTCCCTGTACCGACTGCGACTGCTTTTCCACCTTGGCCCTTGAGACGCGCAACGCTTCTGATATGATGGAAAAGTCCCACCTGAACACCAAAACCGGCCACTAGCGCTCCGATCCAGTATTTGAATTCCAGCAGGTCATCAATGGGGTGCCACCATGAGCCCGCAAGGAGCGCCAGAAGAAGGAAGTAAAAGGCGAAGAGGCTGGCGGACCCGGCGAAACCTGCAGCGACTGATTTTATCATCACCTTTCTCCTTCCTAACTCACTTTATTAGCTCTCGTCTTTTAGATGCCTGCCCCTCTCTCAGGGTGATTGGATCAACAAAAAAGCTTTCAATTTTATCCCAATTTTACGGATGCTTACTTTTATGGTGTTCTAAAAATTCTTGTACTGTCCTCAATATTTTAGCTAAAAGATACATACAAATCATAAGCCCCACCATAAAGACAAGCATAGCACCAAATGCAAAGATAATTTCAAAATGAAACCCTTCTCCACGATGTGCAAAAGCTGGTGTTGAACTGAAAAAAAGCAACATTGTACTTAACAAAGCTTTCTTCATAATATCCTCCTTTCTTTATCAGATTGAAATATTCTCCGTTGGTTTAAGTTTACCTGAGAAAAATTAGCTTTGTAGCCTTTTAGCAACAATTTTTCACCAACGCCACTTCCTTTCAGAAGGTTTATTTTTTTGTTACTCAAATCTCCTAAAATTAAGATGTGGCAATGAATCATTAAGATTCATTCGGTACACTTCATCTCTCTTTTATCATTGTTTTGTCAAATTCTCCCGTGGCTTTCACTTTTCCCGCACCGGCACCATATACAGCTACAGTTGTCGTGACTGCACGATTTGTCTTTCAAGCGACTCTGATAACTCCTCATGGCAAGAGGAAAGGCTATGTTTTTTAGTAAGGACGGGTTGTGATTATTTATGAGAAACCTTATGGGGTCTTTGTTATCTCTCAGTTTATCGACCAGAAACTGGAAGCCCCAGTTGCCTGCCTTGATGACAAGGTAGTGGTTTGAGACGGAGGTCTTCAGTTTCGGATAGAGCTTTTCCTTCCAGAACCGGTCATAACTTATGCCGGTAATGATGCTTCGTGCCGCCAGATATCCGGAGGTCATGGCGTATCGCATCCCGAACCCCCAGAGAAGGTCCTGAAAACCTGCATTCTCGCCGACATAGAGCTTATTATTTCGCTCGTTCGTCTTTTCGAGAAAGAAGTTCCCGAATCCGCCGAACTCCCGTTCATTTCGCATATTGATCGGATAGCGTTTTTTATAGATCTCCATCGTTCTATTCAGGTATTTTTTTTCGTTTCTGAAGTCCCGGTAAAGACAGGTGGCGATTGTGCCTTGCCCCTTATGGATCAGGAGATAGGCATATCCCTCAGGCCCCAGATCGTTGTCGAAGATCACCGATGCCAGGTCCTCGTGGTCCGTTTCGAAAAGATAGCCCACTGCGATCACGTCAGCCGCCTTAGGTCCTGTGCCTACTATGGCTTTACCTTCAAGACGTTCTACTTTGTTATTGAACTTGATAATTACACCGGCCTTGATCGCCTGTTCCTTAAGGCCCTGGTCAAGGGAGCCCTCTTCCGATCCCCGCCTGACCATATAGAAGAAGGGGCGTTTGCATTTTATCTCCACCTTTTTATGATCAGGGCCGTAGAGGTCGCCACCGTATACGGGATGGGCGGGAAAGTTTTGTTCAATACCCATCTCCGAAAGCTCATCGAGGATATCTTTCTCCGACGACCAGTTTTCCAGCCCCTGAAAATCGCCGTGAAAGCGGTGTCCCACGTCGGGATGCTGTTCGTGCACGGTCACCTTATATCCAGCCGAGGCGAGGGTTATGGCCGCTGCCAGTCCCGATGGGCCTGCACCGACGATTTCTATTTCCTTGTCCATACTAACCTCATTTATTAGCTAATCAGGATTCCTAAACATCTGAACCCTATGATTACCCCAGTCGGTCACATATATATTACCTTTTCTGCTTACCGCCACCCCTGTAGGGCCTCGGAACTCTCCCGAACCGATCCCCCTGCGGCCAAAGGATGTTATGATTTCCCCCTCCTTATCAAAAATATGGATTCTGTTGTTGTAGAAATCCGCGACATATATTCGGCCCTTAGGGCCTACTGCAATCCCTGAAGAAACCCTGAACCTACCCTTCCAAAAACCCATCCCGCCAAACTGAAAGATATACTCTCCCTCATCCGAAAAGACCTGCACCCTGTTGTTGTACGAATCTGAGATGTAAACCTTACTGCCATCTACCGCTATCTTGGCTGGATAGTAAAAGACTCCGGCCTTTTCTTCTTTGAAAAAAGGGAAAAGAACTGAGCGCCAATTTTCAACTTTCCCCTCTTTCCCCCATACTTTAAGAAAGTGCCCTCGTTGATCAAACTTCTGAACTCTGTGGTTGTAGAAATCAACAACGTAAATATTGTCGTAGGGGTCGATAGCAATATCATTAGGGGCATCAAACTCTCCCTCACTATTTCCATTCGTACCCCACCTGAATATGAATTCTCCATTGCTGTCAAACTTCTGGATGTTGTCACTATCATAATCTGTAACGTACACATACCCTTTTCTATCTACCGTAATTCCAACCGGTTTCTGAAACTGTCCACCTACGCCACTTTTCTTACCCCATTCCAGGACAAACTTCCCATCCCCTTTAAATTTCTGTACCCTCGCATTGCGAGCATCTGTCACATAGACGAAGTCCTCATCATCAACGGCGATGCCGTAGGGCTCATTAAATTGTCCCGGGCCGGAACCTTTGACACCCCAGCTTTTTATGAAGGTGACGCCTATGTTCTCTCCTCCGGCGACCGGGCGGACTACCATAAAAACAGTGAGAAACAGGATGACGACCCTGACTTTCATCTTTCGGCCTCTCGGTACTTTAATCTACAATCTCTTTGATTTTTATCTCTCTCGGTGTAAATCCCGCCTCTTTCACAACCCTCTCAATCTCCTTCTTATCAAAAAACTTTTTGTCCTTGAAGGTTATGGCAACCTTGCCTCCTTCAATGTCGATCTGAAAGTTCTCCACTCCCTCAATTTTTTTCAGCTTCTTCTCAAGCCCGTAGGCGCAGAAGGGACATGACAGGCCGTCTACTCTGACGGCAACCTTTATCTTTCCTGCAAAAGTTGTAACTGGAAATATCAGAATAGTCAGTGCCAGTGAGATCAAAAAAAGTTTCTTCACAACATACCTCCTATAAGTGAAATTCTATCGAAACCAATGCCCTGTAATCGGTCTCTTCTTGTGTGCCGTGCATATTTTGTGAAACCGGTATCTGCACCCCTCCCTTGAGCATGGCGTTCCGGCGACTCAAAAGAAATCCGGGAGATACAAAAAGACGCTCTCCACCCGAATCATTATTTTTGACCTTGTTTATTCTTGTCTTTTCTTCATGTTCCCAGTTTAGTTCAACGATGAGCATCAGGTCGGGCTTGAGATAATCTGCGCGCCAGGGCCTGATGCCGTAGGCGATATCGTAAAAGAAGATGTTTCCCTTTCTCACATCGTTAGCTTCTGTGTTCATACGATATCTGAAGTCGGTAAAGAAATAGTGCCTGAGGCTTTCATACGAGTAGGCCAGACCGAAAAGATAGTCGGCAGAGCCTGTGCCTGTGGGAGGGGCTTCCGTTTCGTCACCTGACGGGAGTTTAAGACCTAAGTTTAAAGCCACACCGGTCGTGGAGCCAGGCGCGTCCTTCCGGAAAAAGCGATACTTTCCCCTGACGCTTAAATCCCCCAGACCGGAGGATGAATCTGTCCCCTCCTCTTTATCCAGAAACTGCGGCGCCACGAGGGCTATTGTGAAATCGGGTGTAACGCCGTAGGAGAGATGGTAGACGAAGGCCGATTCCTTCTCGTCACCTGTCTTCTCACCCTCCCATTCAACTTCGAGACCGTAGCCTCCCTGGTAGAGGGTATGAGCGCCGACCCCGAAGATCGGTTCGTGGGCAAACAGATGCTCGAAAGATATCAGGATCAAACAGGATGAGAACAAGCCGTAAGAAATAAATCTCCACATATCAACCTCCAGCTATAGTTCCTCTGCCTGCTTAGGCGGGCACTTTACGCTTCCGTAGGAACAGAACACACAGCATTCACCCTCCTTCGGCCTCAAGACAGTCTTGCAGTTGGTGCACTCATAGAAAAACTGGCAGGCATCGGTGGGCATACGTTCTTCCTTTTCAAAGCCGCAGTCTGGACACTTAAACGTCGATAGAAAAAGCATGACTGAATACTACTCCTCCTTCAGATATTTGATTAAGTCCTCAAGGTCATCGCTCGACATCTCCCACCTCGGCATCATGGTGCTTAGCTCATTTCCGGCAGGGTCGATACCGGCGAGAACGCAGACGTTAAATGAAGGTTCCGTATAGGGTGGGTGGGTTCTGCCGTTGGGATGGGTATGTCCCTTCGGGTCTATAAGGTAGCTCCATTTTAAAGAGGGTATATCCATCATCATCATTCGCATGCCTTGAGCGTCGGAGCCGTGGCACATGGCGCAACCGACACCCTGCATACCGTGACTGTTTTTGATGGCCTCACCCTCTGAGTTTATCCCGGTATAAAATATCCTTTCCCCGTTGGAAGAGAACTCGGTTTTTCGATTTATCTTCTCCATATTATTCATCATACCACCCATCATCCCCCGACCCTGCATCATTCCGCCACTCATCATCATACTGCCCATCATCCCTGGCATCATGTCTCCACTGGAACAAACCCGGTTAACTGCTATGACGCCAAGAATTCCAGCTACAATTAAGACCAACCCTATAGCCAAGTGTCGATTCTCTTTCATAAGAAGTTTCTCCCTTATTGTTTTCTACAGCAGGTCTTTCTTCTTCTCCTCAAATTCCCCTTTATTTATCTCTCCCGTTGCATAGCGTTTTTTGAGAATATCCAGGGCCGATTCTTCCTTTGGTTTTTGCCCTTCGCCTCTGGTCTTGTTAACGGCCCAGATAATAAGAAAGATAATTCCTGCTATAATAAAGAGCCAGAAAAGCATATTGAGTATCATCCAGAATCCCATTCCTCCACCCATCATGCCGCTTCCCATCATCGCTTTCACCTCCGGTTATAAATTCGCATGACTAAAACTGTAAAGTCTCAATAAGCCATGTAATAATCGGCGCCCGTTCTCAACGCCAACATCTCCTCGAGTGTCACAGGCTGGATGAATTTCGGAGAGATGTTCTCAACCGTCCCCATCTGCTCCTCTATCTTGGCCAGAACGAGGAAGGCGGTGTTGATGTAAAAGTTCGCACCCCTTTTCTTTAGCATCGCGATGAAATCTCCGTAGCTTTTGGGTATGTTGTCCAGAGGTTCGTCGAACTGTTTTGCGAGAGATTTTCTGAGGCGCTCAGGCAGAGGATAACCTTCGATAGAATTCTTCCCCCTCCACCCGATTTTGAAGGTATTGACGGCGTCGGCGTCTATAAGCACATCGACCTTCAATCCCTTATCCAGAGCCACCCAGATCATGTTATAGGCGACACATATCTGGGCGTCGTCGTGTTTCAGGCCCGTTTTAAGGTGGATAAGAATGCTCTCCTGATCCTGGGCGGCGCCGAAAACAGGGGTAGTAATGATAATGGCAGAAATTACTAACATGATAAGCTTCTTCATAGTTTTTGCCTCCTTTTCATGATTTGAAGTTACAGCCGGCAACGGCAGTCCCCTTTCAGTGGAAGTATAGCAGGCAGATAAGGAAATGCAATTTCACCCACTGCCGATACTGCACAAACATATGGGGTGGGAGAGATCCACGAGAAGGCGCTTGCGGCATACCGCGCCAAACTATGAAAATTTAAGACTATCTTACTTATATGTCCAGTCCCGTGAAGGGGACAAGGTGAGTATTAGTTGGCGTTTTTTAAAAGCCCTCTGGCTTCAAGGGCTTCGGTCAGGAGCTTGCGCACCATCCAGGCGAGATCACGCTCATCCTTGTCGGCGAGAGATTGAATAATCTCTGTTTCGGCGGTTATACGTGCTGCAAACATGACTTGTTTTCTTGTTATGTCATTTTTTCTTCCTGTTCATTTTTCTTGACTAACCGTGAGAAAGTTATAAAATCATTCTACAAAGCACTCCTCAGAAGAGCGATTTAGAGAGGCAAAATTGCGGCAAAATGGTATGCTGTAATTGCTTTATACCCTGATTTAGAAGGATGTTATGAAAGCAGGAGTGGAAAACCCTCTTCCAGGAATAAACCGGAACCTGACTTTTCCTGTATTGTTATGACCGCGAAGGACTTTGATGTAGATAAAACAGTTGCCTATTGGAGAGAAGGGGCTGACTATGACCTTGGAGTGGCGGAGGCAATGTACGTAACAAGAAAGTTCCCCTATACTCTTTTTATGGGACACTTGGCTCTGGAAAAACTTTTGAAAGCCCTTGTCGTAAAGAGGACAGAGCGCCATGCTCCCATTACGCACTCTCTTCCGCTGCTGCTGGAAAAAGCAGATGTTGCGATGCCGGAGCCGCTTCTGATACGATTGAGGGAGTTTATGGAGTTTCACCTTGAGGCCCGCTATCCTGATGATCAGAGGTCATTCTACGACAAGTGTACAGAATCGTATGTAAGGGTGAAGCTGGACGAAATAAAAGAGGTTTTTGCATGGCTAAAAGAGCGGATATAGACAAAATAGTCCTTAGGTTTACTGATGCCGCAAGGAAAGAGGGGATCAGTATAGAGAAGGTAGTCCTTTACGGCTCTTATGCTTCCGGGCATTATAGCGATGATAGCGACATTGATGTGGCTATAGTTTCCAGGGACTTCGGAAGGGACAGGACGGAGGAAGGGATGATGCTTTTTCGGATAGCAGGGAAAATTGATGCGAGGATAGAGCCGGTTCCAATCTCTCTGAAGGCTTACGAGAATGACACATGGGTTCCGTTGATTTACGAGATCAGGGAGAAGGGTGTAGAATTGAAAGCGGCTTAAAAATGATCATCTGTTTTATCAGGTTACCCAGTCCACATGAGGAGATAGGTTGTCCATCACTTGTCGTTCTTTAAAGCCCTCTGGCTTCAAGGGCTTCGGTGAGGAGAAAGAACATGGGACCATTCTCTTATTTAGAATCTTTTATCTTGCCGACAGATTCCAGAAGTCCTATAAAGCTTGCCTTTACATCTTCATCCCGAAGCATTCTGAAAGAGCGTAACATCTTTTGCTCTTGATTGTTAATGTATGTCACTTCCCAGGAAGCCTCATACCCATCTCTCTCCTCGGCAGCCCTGACAAGGCCTCCTTGTGCCCCCTTGAAGAATATCCCGGCCGGCGTTTCCAGCGCTCTGGCGACCCTTTCAATGTTTTTCAGGGAGAGATTTCTCTCCCCTCTTTCAATTCCGCCGATATAAAATAAAAAAGAATAAAAAAGGGACGGTTCTATTTTTAAAGAGAGATGGAGATATTGAGAATGAAAAGAAGGATAATAGAACCGTCCCCTTTATTTAAGGGGGACTTATGGCTCACGTATCGCTCAGTCAATCAGTTTCTATTAACTCGTCATTTTTAGGGGCAGGCCGTCCCCCAAATTACTTTGTAAGCAACAATACGGGAAGTGTCCCTCTATTTTTATTTACCTCTTTTTTATGATTTGAAGTTACAGGCGGCAGCGGCAGTCCTCTTTCAGTGGAAGTATAACAGGCGGTCAGGGAAATGCAAATTCACCTGTTGCCAATACGGCACAAACAATATGTTCATTTTTTTCTTGACATTATGACTTTATGCTATATATTGAATTAATGTTGCTTTTGTAACCTACCAATACCATCTGCTGTGGAGCATTAAAGCCGAAGGGGGACTTATGGCTTACTTATCGCTCAGTCAATCAGTTTTAACAGACTCTATCAATTCGTCATTTTTAGGGGCAGGCCGTGATTCGTCGGCCTTGCCCCTTTGTAATTTAAGGCCTCGGTTTCTGCCCGTAATAGGGATAGCCAGGGCCTTCTGTTATTTGGGAGTCTGTAAATGTGGAGCCCGCTTTTCTTAATGTTTACGTGCTTAGTTTTCAGCTATTCAGTCAATGAGGTGTTTATAAAAGATTCATTGGTTATGGAAAAGGAGGTGTTGGTTATGAAAATAATGTGGAAAGTTAATCTTCTGGTCATGTCGGCGATTCTGTTTGCTCTGCCAGGCAGTTCAAATGCGGACAACATCGAGGCAAAGCTTTCGCCAGGCTCGGCCTTCCAGGTGATGTCGGGAACTAAAGTACAGATGCATGTGGGCTCTAACGGCAACGTCGGCATCGGTATCACTAACCCGCAATATAAACTGGATGTGGCCGGAACTATCAGAGCGCATGCCTTTGAAGGAATAACCAGTCAGGCAGCGCAGTTTAGCAATGTAGAGGTCAGCGGTGGTTTAAAAGTGGGTAACAACAGCATCGTTTTGGGCAAGACCCAAAAAGGCGGGGCGGACAATACCATTCTTTTCGATACGATTCCAGGGGTAATAGAGACTGACGGCAACCCGTTGACGATCAATGCTGGTGCAAATGGAGACATTAGGCTTAACCCTACCAGTACAGGCAATGTTGGCATTGGTACGACGACGCCTGGGCAAAAACTCTCCGTTACCGGAACAGTGGAGTCCACCTCGGGTGGCTTCAAGTTTCCTGATGGGACGACGCAAACGACGGCGGCCAGCGTGGCATTTACGGATACCGGGACAGAAGCTTATTACAATAGTGGGAATGTCGGCATCGGTACGACGACGCCGGGAGAAAAACTCTCCGTTACCGGAACAGTGGAGTCCACTTCGGGCGGTTTCAAATTTCCTGATGGGACGATGCAAACGACGGCGGCCAGCGTGGCATTTACAGATACCGGGACAGAAGCTTATTACAATAGTGGTAATGTCGGCATCGGCATCACTAACCCGCAATATAAACTGGATGTGGCCGGTACCATCAGGGCGCATGCCTTTGAAGGAATGACCAGTCAGACGGCCAAGTTTAGCAACATAGAAATTAGCGGCGGATTAAAGGTGGGATCCAACAGCATCCTTGTAGGCGGGTTCAGAAATAGCGGGACGGAGAATACCATTCTTTTCGATAACCTTACGGGGATAATAATGACCGACGGACACCCGTTAATTATCAATGCCGGAGCAACTGGTAACATTTTTCTCAACCCAACCAGTACCGGCAATGTCGGCATTGGGACGATGACGCCAACGGAAAGGCTGGAAGTTATTGGCACAGTTAGGGCAGATGCGTTTGTAGGGGATGGTTCGGATTTGACAGGTGTTCATTCACTTGATGCGGCTGATGGTTCACAAGTTGACGTTGTGTTTGTAAATAATAGCGGCAATGTAGGAATCGGGACGACTAGTCCAAATGCAGAATTACATGTTTACGGTGCTATTGATGCGGACGGTCTTTATGCCTATGAGACAGGAGGTGCATTTGCATTCATGGAACGTGGAGCCAATGATGATAGTGAGGTACAGTTTGGAGGTTACCATGATAATGGGTATTTTATCAATACCCTTCTCGATGGCAGCACATTGGCTATTCAAACAAGGTCAGGCGGAAACGTCGGCATCGGGACGACGAGCCCAGGGCAGAGGCTTTCGGTAGTTGGAACAGTGGAGTCGACTAGCGGAGGTTTTATGTTCCCAGATGGGACATTGCAGTTGAGTGCACAGACAATTGGGCCACAGGGTTTGCAAGGTGACCCTGGACCACCAGGTGCGACAGGACTAGAAGGTGCGACAGGTCCACAAGGTGCGACAGGTCCGCAAGGTGCGACAGGTCCGCAAGGTGCGACAGGTCCGCAAGGTGCGACAGGTCCGCAAGGTCCAGCAGCGCCATCAGCCATCTGTACTTGGTCCGGCAATACTTATAGCACTGGTGCTGAGTGCCAGATAGGAAGCGTTTGTCATTGTTTCGATACAAATGAGAATAAGAGATGTAATGCTGATGGTTCTTGGGGGACGTTTTATACAGGCAATTGTTCAAGCTGTCGTAGACCATGTGGTTCCTAAATCCTGCAATCTGCGAAGTAAGTCACACGGAAAGAAAATGAAAATAGCCGAAAATCAAGGTATATATGATCAGGGGATATCTGGCTATCTTTATTTGGGGGGGATGGCCGTATTAAATTTCATGAACAAAGCTCAAGTTCAGGGAGAGAATAAAATCCGAGGTTAAAACCAACCGGGCTCCCGATGTTAGGTACAATTGGTAGGTACCATACAAATGGTGGTAACGAGTTTAATGGTCGAATTGCATAATGTGGAGAGATAGTTGTTGGTTGCAAACGTTTAGATGCCAGGGTAAACAGTTCCGTAGTGTGAGTTAACGTAGCGTAACCCGCTGGTAACAAAAATAATACAAAAAGGCCTTGGTTATGAAAATAATGAGGAAGATTAATATTGTAGTCATGGCAACGATTTTGTTTGCTCTGCCAGGCAGCTCTTATGCTGAAAACATTGAGGCAAAGCTTTCAGCAGGATCGGCCTTCCAAGTACTATCGGGAACGAAAGTCCAGATGCATGTGGGCGCTAACGGCAATGTTGGCATAGGTACGACGAACCCGCAATATAAACTGGACGTGGCCGGAACCATCAGGGCGCAGGCCTTTGAAGGATTAACCAGTCAGGCAGCGCAGTTTAACAACGTAGAAATCAGCGGTGGATTAAAGGTTGGATCCAGCAGCATCATCTTAGGAAGGACAAGAGGAGGTGGGGCGGACAATACCATTCGTTTTGAAAATCTTTCTGGAGTAATAGAGACTGACGGCAAACCGTTGACGATCAATGCAGGTGCAACTGGTAACATTATTCTTAACCCCACCAGTACCGGAAATGTCGGCATCGGCACGACGAGTCCCGGGCAGAAGCTTTCGGTAGTCGGAACAGTAGAGTCGACCAGCGGAGGCTTTAGATTTCCTGACGGTACTGTTCAAATTACTGCGATGACGGGAGGAATACCTACTGGTGGCATCATTATGTGGTTCGGATCAATAGCGTCAATACCATCAGGTTGGGCCTTGTGCGATGGTAATAATGGGACTCCTAATTTAATGGACAAGTTTATTGTTGGCGCTGGCAATTCATATAATGTCGATACTTCTGCTGTGGCACCTACACATGCGCATGGTGCTGGTAGTTATACCGCTTCCAATCATACGCATACTGGAAATGCAAGTAGCAATACATCTGGTAGCAGATTGGTTGATGATAATAGCGGCGGTCAGAACTACATGGTTAGTGATGAAAGCCATGTACATTCACTCACAATAAATACTGGTGGTGGCTCAATTTCCGGAAATTCCAATTCAACTACTAGCTTACCACCTTATTATGCCTTAGCCTATATTATGAGGCTATAAGAGAAGAGAGAAAAAGAAATACAAAAAGATTTAGGAAAGCCGTTGCGTGAAAAAGATAGCAGCATGGATACCAAAATGCTTGAATAGTTATGAATCATTTTCCAATGATCAAAAGAGGAGGCAATATTATGTTGAGGTTAAAGTTTTTTTTACTCCTGTTTTTGGCGATATTCATTTTTTTTGAGACCCATCCAGCTTATGGCACCGAACTGATTATAGGCAGAGACTCCAGCCTTGATATAAAGAGTCAGTCACTGAAGATACCAGGCAGTGTCGTAATCAACGGGACACTCAGCAATGATTCGGGTCTCATAAACGTAGGTGGAAGCTGGACAAACAACGGGACCTTCAATGCCGGAACAGGCACGGTAAACTTCATAGACGGCACAACCCCCTCCTCCATATCCGGCAGCAGCACATTTTACAACCTGAATGTAACCACCTCCACCGGCAAGCAGCTAAACCTTACAGCAGGCCAGACCCAGACCGTAACAATGGCACTCACCCTCCAGGGCGTGTCAGGCAATCTTCTTGTCTTGAGAAGCTCAGCAGGTGGACAGCAGGCGTCAATAAATCTGCAAAACGGCGCAAGCCAGAGCATAGATTATATAGATGCAAAGGACATTAACGCCATAGGCGAGCACCTTGCACTTGGGCCTGCGGGAGATTTCAACTCCATCGATTCGGGGAACAACTCCCGTTGTTTTGAAAACGGCTTGGTCACCATAACAGCCTCCCCGGCTGGTTCCACTTACAATACTGTACAGCAGGTGATGCTCTCGACCAATGAAAGGGCGACAATTTACTACACCACCGACGGTACTGCGCCAACTTACCCGGCAAGCGATTCCACACAGGCGGTTGCCTCTCCAGCGACACTGAGTCTTTCAGTCGATACCACATTAAAACTCTTCGCCAGGAATGCGGCGGGTGATCAAACTTCCGTTATGACAGAGAAGTATTTTTTCGATCTTGATGCTGACGGTCTGCTTGATAGCTGGGAGGTTGAAGAACTCGGAGATACGACGACTTCGGACAATCCGGCGGACGACCCTGACGGTGACGGCCTCACCAACCTTGAGGAATACAGGCTTGGAACTAAACCACAGACGGATAATTCTGGCATGACCGATGACGACGGTGATAATCTGCCCGACAGCTGGGAGATCGCCTTCTTCGGCAGCACCTCTGTCAACCCCTTTGCCGACGGCGATTTGGACGGTATTACGAACATGCGTGAATATTTCCACGCCACCGATCCGACCATAGACAATGCCGATAAAGGGCAGGTTGCCGACAGCGATTTCGACGGCATACCCGATGATGTAGAACTGGCAAACGGTACCGATCCGGCAGTTGCCGACGCCACATCAGACCCCGACGGCGATGGCCTGACCAACATGGAGGAATACTATATCGGCTCGGGCATGACTGCGGACAACAGCCTCATAACGGACACGGACAACGACGGCATCCCCGACCTTGTGGAGATTGCGGCGGGGCTTGATCCGAATGCCGATAACAGCGCAAGCCATATCGACTACATGAACGGCATGCTAGGCATCTCCACAGCAAGTGGTGACGGCGATACGCTCCCCGACCTCTGGGAGATCGCCACCGGACTCGACCCCTTGACTAACAACACAGGAGACAGTGACTTTGACGGCATTTCCGATGCAGCCGAGTATGCCGCCGGATCAAACCCCATGGTCAACCTGCCGCCTGCTGCTGTGCAGATTTCAACGAAAAAGGGCGTCCGTTTTAACCCGGCCTCAACGGTCAAAATCTCCTTCAATGCCACAGCCGACCCGGAAGGACAGCCTGTGAATTATGCGGCAAAACTCTATGAAGGATTCAATCCGGGAGTTGCGCCGCTTGAGACAGATGGAGCAATTACGCCGGGAAGCGGCTATACTCCGCTTTATGCACTGGCCGCAGATACGATCTACACGGTGGTTATTACGGCGAGTGACGGTCTGGTCACGTCACCTGTAGCTATCATCAATTTTGTAGTTTCAGACGGCACAATTGCCGGAGACTGCAATTACAGCGGCAAAGTGGATGGCTATGACCTTATATTGATGTCTATCAGCTTTGGGAAAGTCATCAGAGACGCTACCTTCAATCCCTTTGCCGACCTGAATGATGACGAAATGATAGACGGTTTGGACCTGTCCACTATGGGAACTAACTTCGGCCTTCACCGGCCTTAAGGGATAGGAAGGAGACAAGAGAATGAACAAATTGATTAAGACAATAACAACGGTACTCTTTGTAACAGCCCTTGCGTCCTGCTGCGACAGCGGAGGTACTACCGGACCTTCCTATTCGGCGGACTTTACAGCCTCTGCGGCGGGCGGTACGCCGAGCGTGACATTGCAGAAAAGCAGCGTAAGCGGAGCCACTGTCAACGTCAACATCGAGGTGACGGGGGTGAGCAATTTTTACGGAGCGGACATCAAGCTTACTTACGATGCCACCAAGGTGAAGTGGGGAGGGAGCTACCAGGCGGGGACAGTCCTTGAGGCAAACGGTACGGTGAACTACCTTGTCGGACTCGACGGTGGTGTTGAGGGAACGGTTGTTGTCGGCGCTTCCCTACAGGGAGTAGCGTCACCCGTTGCGACAGCCACGGGAGTGCTCGTCACCATCCCCTTTACGGTCATTTCAACAGGCGCTTCAGCCATCGACTTTACCCTTTTCGATTTTTACGACAATCTGCCTGCTGCCGTTACGGTTTCATCATCAACAGGAGGAACAATTAGCGGGGTGTGAGAATTTTATGGTCGCTAGATGAGGAAGGACCAAGCTAAACCCGGTAAGGTGGGCACTGCCCACCACAAACAATGACGAAACATGCAGGAAATCAAAGGCAGAGACA
>CBDVDA010000043.1:0-24177 GCA_965372635.1 uncultured bacterium
TTGGAGCTGGCGATGGGACTCGAACCCGCAACCTGCTGATTACAAATCAGCTGCTCTACCAATTGAGCTACGCCAGCGCGCATTCCATAAAAAAAACGGGAACACCCGCAAAACGTCTACCAGAGGCAGACGGAATTTTGTAAAACGTTAGTTTATATCTAATTTGAGCAAATTTGTCAAGCAGAAAGAATCGAAGCAGAAATTTAAAATAGCTGAAAATAGTTCAAAAAAGATTCCAAGACTCACAATATCTAGAAGAATAGCCGTTCCATAGCAAAAAACTGTTCAGCATCCAGTCAAAGACTTTCTTTTTCCAGATCGGAGATTTTATTCAGTCTTTTCTGGTGCCGCCCCCCTTCGAACTTCGCGTCGAGCCACGCCTTGACCATCTGCCGGGCAAGCTCTTTCCCTACAATACGGCCACCGATGACAAGGACATTGGCGTCATTGTGCTCCCGGCTCATCCTGGCGGAGAAAACATCGTTCACGAGGGCCGCCCTTATCCCCTTTACCTTGTTGGCCACGATGGACATGCCGATACCGGTGCCGCAAACCAGAATCCCTTTTTCTGCCTCCCCCGAAGCGACCCGTTTCGCGAGGATCACCCCGAAGTCCGGATAATCGACTGAATCGCCATTATCAGTCCCGAGGTCTTCAACCTCACATCCTTCATCGTTAAGGAACTTTTTTAAATCTTCCTTGAGCTCGAACCCTCCGTGGTCGCTGGCGATGACAATCATGATCAGACTTTCTTGAACAAAAGAGTGGCGTTTGTCCCGCCGAAACCGAAGGAATTCGACATAGCAACTTTTATTTCTGCCTCTCTCGCCTCATTCGGAACATAATCGAGATCACATTCCGGGTCGGGGTCGTCAAGATTTATCGTGGGCGGAAGGACTCCTCTTTCAACGGCGAGCAATGAGAAAATTGCCTCGACTGCCCCGGCCGCGCCGAGCAAGTGCCCCGTCATTGATTTTGTGGAACTGACCGCCACTTTATAGGCGTGATCACCGAGCACCGATTTTAGCGCCAGTGTCTCTCCAACATCACCAGCCGGGGTCGATGTGCCGTGGGCATTAACGTAATCGATTTCCGTTACATCGACACCTGCGTCTTTTATCGCCATGCCCATGCAACGCGCCGCCCCTTCCCCACCTTCCGAGGGTGAGGTCAGGTGGTAAGCATCGCCTGACATGCCGTACCCGACGACTTCGCCGTAGATATGGGCGCCCCTCGCCTTTGCCTGCTCCATCTCTTCCAGCACGACAATGCCGGAGCCCTCCCCGATGACGAATCCGTCGCGACCGGCATCGAAGGGACGGCTCGCCTTTTCAGGCTCATCATTTCGGGTAGAGAGCGCCTTGGCAGAACCAAACCCGCCGAAAGCGAGAGGACATATGACCGATTCCGTCCCTCCTGCGATCATGGCATCGGCCTCGCCTCTCTGTATCATTCTGTATGCGTCCCCAATGGCATGCGTCCCGGTGGCACAGGCCGTAACGACGCTGGAGTTGGGGCCCTTTGCGCCGAATAAAATCGAGATGTGCCCTGCCGCGAGGTTGATGATCGTCATGGGGATGAAGAAAGGGGATATCTTCCTCGGCCCACCCTTCAAGTAAGCGTCGTAATATTTTTCAATGGCGGGCAAGCCCCCCATTCCCGCGCCGACCATGACGCCCACCCTTTCGGCGTTAGCTTCGGTGACGTCAAGCCCCGAATCGTCCATCGCCATCTTGCTCGCCGCAATGGCGTACTGAATGAAGGTGTCCATCTTCTTCACATCCTTCTTCTCTATGTAGTCGGTAGGTTCGAACCCTTTCACCTCGCCGACGACCCTGGAAGGGAAATCGGTGGCGTCAAACCGCGTCACCTCTCCGATTCCCGACACGCCGTCAACAATTGACTTCCAACTCTCCTCCACGCCGATGCCGACAGGCGTGAGCGCGCCAAGACCTGTAACAACCACTCTCTTCATCAAACATATCCTCCGTAAGGAAGAAAATTTTTACCCTTTGTGCTCATTGACATAGTTAATCGCATCCTGAACGGTCTTGATGTTTTCTGCGTCCTCGTCGGGGATCTCTACGCCGAACTCCTCTTCGAGAGCCATAACAAGCTCAACCGTATCGAGCGAGTCTGCGCCGAGATCATCAATGAAAGACGCGCCTGCAACAACATCCTCCTCATTCGCACCTAGCTGTTCTACTATAATCTCCTTCACCTTAGCTTCTATGGACATTGTCTACCTCCTGATTTTTTTGTTATCGTTAAATAAAAACCCTTGCGGGCTACATATACATGCCGCCGTTTACACTGACCACCTGTCCCGTAATGTAATCGGACGCAGCGGAAGAGAGGAACAATACGGCCTCGGCCACGTCGTCCGCCGTTCCGAGCCGCCCCATCGGTATCTGGCCAATTAACTCGTTTTTCGCTTTTTCGGGGATGGCGTCAGTCATGGCCGTTGCGATGAAGCCGGGAGCCACGGCATTAGCGGTAATCCCCCGGGAGGCAAACTCCCGCGCCGTCGTCTTCGTAAGCCCGATGACGCCCGCTTTGGACGCCGAATAATTCGCCTGCCCCGCATTCCCCATGAGGCCTACGATAGAGGCGATATTGACAATCTTTCCGGTGCGCTGCTTCGACATATACTTTACCGCCGCCTTGGTGCAGTTGAATGTCCCTTTCAGGTTGACGCCGATAACAGCGTCCCAGTCCTCCTCCTTCATGCGAAGGATAAGCGTATCGCGCGTGATCCCCGCATTATTGACGAGAATATCCAGACCGCCGAGGTCTTCAATGGTCTTTGCAATCAACTCGTCGCAGCTGTTAAAATCAGCCACATTCCCCTCAATAGCGGACGACTTTCTTCCAAGCGCCTCTATCTCCCCGGCGGTTTCCCGTGCGCGGTCGAGATTGACGTCGGAAACGGCCACGTCGGCGCCTTCCCGTGCGAAGAGAAGGGCGATCGTCTTCCCGATTCCCTGCGCCGCGCCCGTAACGAGCGCCTTCTTACCTTCAAGCTTCATAGTGCCCCCTTAATCCAGTTCGGTTTCTATTTTTTTCAGCGACGCCATATCCTCGATATGCGCCGTTGCAATTGTCTTGTCGATCCGCTTTACGAGACCTGAAAGCACCTTCCCCGGACCGACCTCAACGACCCTCTCTACCTCCTCAGCCTTAAGGCAGGCGATGGAATCATCCCACAGGACGGGAGAGCTCATTTGCCTCACCAGCAGGCCAACGACCGCCTCCTTGCCGGGATAAGGTTTCGCTTCCACATTGGAGACGACGGGAATATTGAAATCTCCCAAGTCGAGCCCCTCAAGAAACGTCTGAAGCGCCTCGCCCGCCCCCTCCATGAGGGCGCAGTGCGACGGAACGCTGACAGGGAGGAGAAGCGCCCGTCTGGCGCCTCTTTCCTTCGCTAACTCGACGGCACGTCCCACCGCCTCCCGTGTACCGGCAATGACAATCTGCCCCGGCGAATTAAAGTTCGCCGACGAAACGAGGTCACCTTCGCTTGCCTCTTCGCAGACGAGGGCAACGACGTCTTTTTCCATGCCGAGAATGGCGGCCATCGCCCCCGTCCCGGCAGGCACCGCCTCCTGCATCAACTCTCCCCGCCGCTTGACAGTCCTTACGGCATCGGAAAAGCTCAAAACCCCGGAGCAGACGAGCGCCGTATACTCACCGAGGCTATGACCTGCGAGGAGTTTTGGCCTGAGGCCCGTTTCCGCCGCCAGCACCTTTAATGCCGCCATGCTCACTGCGAGGATAGCAGGTTGCGTATTGGCCGTCAGGTTGAGCCGGTCTTCAGGCCCTTCGAAAGCGAGTTTCCCAATATCGATACCGGCGGCATCGGAAGCCTCTTCGAACACCTCTTTCGCCTTGCCGAAATTGAGAAAAAGATCTTTTCCCATTCCTACATACTGGGAACCCTGACCGGGGAATATATATGCAGTATCAAACACTTTTTTCAGCTTATTGGAGATTGCTCCCGGGAGGCCATGTGGTTCGCCTCTTTAACGGAAAGGGCCATGGCATGGAAGCCACAGTCCACATGAAGGATTTCACCCGTCATCCCCGTCGATGAACCGGAGGCGAGGTAGAGTGCCGTATTGCCGATCTCTTCCAGCGTAACCAGCCTCCCCGTAGGGGCTCTCAATTCATTCACCTGCTTGATTTTCCTGAAGTCCCCGATTCCCGCCGCCGCAAGCGTCCTCACCGGACCGGCGGAAATGGCGTTCACCCTGTGCCCGAGAGGGCCGAGGTCTGCCGCCAGGTACCGGACGGAGGTCTCTAAGGCCGACTTGGCCACTCCCATCACGTTATAATTGGGCATTACCTTTTCGGCGCCAAAGTAGGTGAGAGTCATAATACTTCCGTTCCGCCCCTCCATGAGAGGAACGGCCCCCTTCGTAAGCGCCACAAGCGAATAGGCGCTGATATCGAGAGCAAGTGAAAACCCCTCCCTGCTCGTATTGTAAAAAGCTCCTCTAAGCTCGTCCTTGTTAGCAAAGGCGACGGAATGAACGAGAAAGTCGAGCGACCCCCACGCCTCCTTTATCTTGGCATAAACGGCGTCGATCTCCTCGTCGCTCCCCACGTCGCAAGGGAGGATGAGATTCGACCCGATCCCCTCCGCCAGAGGACGGACCCTCTTTTCGAGAGATTCACCGAGATAGGTGAATGCGAGTTCTGCGCCTTCCCTGTGAAGCGCCTGCGCGATACCCCAGGCGATACTCCTGTCATTTGCCACACCGACGACAAGACCGCGCTTTCCCTTCATGAGCCCCATAAATAATTCCTCCTAAACCTTAAAAAATAGAATTTTTCTTAACTTACCATCGAAGCAAAACGGCCCCCCAGGTAAACCCGCCCCCGAAGGCATCCAAAAGAACCAAAGAATTTTTCTCTATCCTGCCGCCCTTCACCGCCTCATCCAGAGCGAGCGGAATGGACGCCGACGATGTATTCCCGTGTCTGTCCACCGTAATCATCACCTTATCCTTCGGCATTCTCAGTTTCCTTGCCGTAGCGTTGATGATCCTCAGGTTGGCCTGATGCGGCACAAAGAGATCGATATCCTCCCCCTCCAAGCCGTTAGCGGCCAACGTATCGACGACAGCCTCTTCCAGTGCGGCAACAGCCACCTTAAAAACCTCGTTTCCCTTCATCTTCACGAAATGCAGACGGTCATCTACAAGGCATTGGCTAATGGGAAGTTTCGAACCTCCTCCCGGAACATATAAAAGATCAAATTTCGAGCCGTCGGTATAAAGATGCGAAGAAATTATGCCCCGCTCGTCATTGCTAGCTTCGAGCACCACGGCGCCTGCGCCGTCGCCGAATAAAATACAGGTTGTCCGGTCCTTCCAATCGACAAGCCGGGAGAGCACCTCGGCGCCGACTACCAGTATCTTTCTGTACATCCCGCTCCGAATATACTGGTCCGCCGTAGTAAGGGCATAGACAAACCCTGAGCAGACAGCCTGAAGATCGAAGGCTGCCGCCTTCTTCGCCCCGAGCCGCCCCTGCACCAGGGCGGCCGTCGCAGGAAAGGGGTAGTCGGGCGTAGTGGTCGCTACGATGATGAGGTCTATTTCGTCTACCGAAATGCCTCCGTCTTCGAGCGCTCTCACGGCGGCCTCATAAGCCAGATCGGAGGTGGACTCCTTTTCGTCCGCTATCCGCCGCTCCCGGATGCCCGTCCGCGTAACGATCCATTCGTCATCGGTATCGACCATCCTTTCCAGTTCGGCGTTGGTCAGTATCCTTTCAGGAAGATAGGACCCGACGCCGGCAATTCTTCCCCGCACCATCAATGCGCACCGGGCAAGAAATAATTTTCCCGTTCAAAGAACATCATCTATTGAACCACCGCAGTCTGCTCCCGCAATGCGGATCCATCCTCTTCAAGACAGCGGTCGAACTCTTCCAAAAGGTGGTCATTCACGTTGTTTTTAACAAACTCACCGGCAAATTTAATGGCGTTTTTGATCGCCTTCGGGTTCGACCCGCCGTGACAGATAAAGCCGACGCCGTTAATTCCGAGAAGCGGCGCCCCGCCGTACTCCGAGTAATCGACCTTTTTTTTGAACCGCCTAAAACTCCCCTTGGCAAAAAGGTATCCGATCTTCCCGAGAAGGCTGTTGCCGATCTCTTCTTTCAACATCTTCCCAATCGCCTCGGCCAAACCTTCACTCGTCTTGAGGAAGATATTCCCCACAAAACCGTCGCAGGCAACCACATCGACATTTCCACTGTAGATGTCCCGTCCTTCGATGTAACCGATATAATTGAGTGCGCTCCCCTTCAAAATTTTGTGAGCTCCCCGGGTCAGGTCATTTCCCTTCCCTTCCTCTTCACCGTTACTGAGCAGACCCACCGTCGGGTTTTCGATACCGAGCAAATACTTGGCGTAGACCTCTCCCATAACAGAAAATTGCGCAAGGTGGATCGGCTTGCAATCCACGTTGGCGCCCACATCCACCACAACCGATTCGCCCCGCAAGGTGGGAACGACCGCAGCAATAGCGGGCCGGTCCACCCCTTTCAGCTTCCTGAGAACGAACATGGCCATCGCCATGACTGCTCCGGAATTCCCCGCGCTCACTGCCGCATCGGCCTCGCCGTTTTTGACAAGATCGAAGGCGACCCGCATGGAGGAATCTTTCTTCCGCCTTACGGCGAGAGAGGGGGATTCATGCATCCCCACGATCTCCGAGGCGTTTTTTACGCTAACCGGAAGGCCGGCCCCTCCTTTTTTTTCAAGTTCGGCCTCGAGAATCTCCCTGTTGCCCACAAGCACAACGGGAATACCGAATTCCCTGGCCGCCTGAAGGGCGCCTTCCACTTCTACGTGAGGGGCGTTATCCCCTCCCATGGCATCGAGGGCTATCTTCATAAGGAAGGGCTACTCCTTGGAAGCAACCACTTTCCTGCCGTTATAATAACCGCAACTCGGGCACGCCCTGTGAGGCAGTCGCGGCTCTTTACACTCGGGGCACTCCACTACGTTCGGTGCGCCGAGGGCATGATGACTTCTCCTCTTCCTTTTTCTCTCTTTCGAAATCTTTCTCTTTGGTACCGCCATAATCTCTACCTACTTTACTGTTTAGTTTTTTGATTAATCGAGCTTTAGATTTTTTAGTATTGCAAACTTGTCGTCTATCCCCCCGCCGCATGAACAGTTCCCCTCGTTCAGGTTCTGCCCGCATTGTTGACAGAGCCCTTTGCACCCGTCAAAGCAGAGAGGCGCATCGGGAAGCCTTAAGGCTATCTCCTCTTTCAGTATCTCTCCGAGATCTACCGACTGGCCGTCGTAATAATCCCGTCCAGATATCTCGTCGGTCTCCCCTTCGTCACCCTCCTCGTCGCTCCTCGGGAAAAAAGTGAGCTGGCTCGTTTCGTTCAAGAGATATTCGAACTCGCCTAAACAGCGCGAACAATTCGCCGTGAGCGCCCCCTTGAAAACGAGGCCAAGAAAGATCGTCCCTTCCCGTCTCGTAACGTGGAAGGCCCCTGTCACGGGAGAGGCAAAACGAAGCAGGTCTTCTAAACCGTCACGAAAGGCCCTGTTGAGAGCATCCTCCCTCTCCGTCACGTCAACGTCGAGGCTATCCGCTTCGGGGATATCGCCAAGGAAGATTTTCAAGGGCTTTTTTCCCAAACAACAAAGCGACAGATGTTAATAAATCGGGGAGCTAATGTCAAGTGAAATATTCATTTCCCCCTCTTAAAACGGGCACTTTCGGGGAGGCTCAAAGAAGCGGTTTTAGAAAATCTCCCTTCAGTGCTTTCAACGCAATCATTACGAAAAAAAGCTCCTGAAAGAGATACGTTACTGCCTCTGGATATTAGAGTTCAAACAGCGAAGGGGAGAAAAGCTCGAAGATGACCCCCGAAAAATTACTGTCCGTCGTCAACCTGTAATACCTGGCCCAAAGGTCGGCATCCGGCCCGACGCCATATTTTTCTGCAACAACAGGGCTCGTTACTAGCCCGAAGCAGCACCGGTCCCGAAGCGTCCTGATCCCTTTATCCCGCACCATCCGTCCGAGCGGCTCATTCACCTCTTTTATAGTATCAAGGGAATAATCGCCCTCTTCCTCCGCAGCGAGGAGAGAACAAGCATAGATAAGCGGCCTTTGTCCATCCATGAGCCAGGCCTCACGGGAAAGAAGGGTATCGCCGGGAGCAATCTCCGGCACGGCATCGATTTTCTGTTCCAGAGGAACGATTTTCTGGCAGATGATCTCCGTGGAAACCTTTTTAAGGAGGAGGGCCTCCAGCATCTGCGTCATCGATCCGTCGGAGGTGAGCAATAAACGGCCAATGGAAGAGAGTGGTTTCAAAAGGGACTGGCCGGGAACATCCTCCATCGCCGACCACGTCTCCTCTTTCGGAGAAACGGCATAGGGACTGCCGCAATATTTCAGGAACTCAAGCATGATAAAAGAGATATCTTCCTTTAGCGAAATTAAGCCTTAATCTATCTTATCGGCAAGATTTTAGTCAAGAACAAAACCCCTTATTTGACAAGGCGAAATAGCCTCTGCTACTATACGAAAGATCAATCCCCTTCTTTTATCCGCATCAACGAGGACAATTTGAAAAAAATCGCCATGGTCAGCCTCGGCTGCCCCAAAAACCGGGTCGACTCCGAGGTCATCCTCGGCCTGCTCGGCGCACGCGGCTACACCCTGACGGAAATCCCCGAAGCGGCCGAAATCATCATCGTCAACACCTGCACCTTCATCGAAAAGGCGACTAACGAATCGATCGAGACGATCCTCCAGTACGCCGCCCTGAAAACGACGGGCAACTGCTCTCTCCTCGTCGTGGCAGGCTGCCTGACCCAGCGCTACCAGGAGGAACTTCGCGAGGAACTCCCCGAGGTGGACCTCTTCATCGGCACTGGCGAATACCAGCGGATCGCCGACCTCGTCCTCGAAGCGGAATCGAAGGGGCGAGTCGTTGCAACAGGCGTCCCTGAATATATCCACGACCACCTCACCCCGAGGATATCGACAACCCCCTTCTATTCCTCCTACGTGAAGATCGCCGAAGGCTGCTCCAACCCCTGCACCTTCTGCATCATCCCCCGCCTGAGGGGCGACTTCAGGAGCCGGGAGATGAACTCCATCGTAGAGGAGGTCAAAACCCTCGTCTCGAAAGGGACGAAAGAGATCAACCTCGTAGCGCAGGACACGACCGCCTACGGCAGGGACCTCGCAAAACCGGTAACGCTGAAAGAGTTGCTGAAAAAGTTGTCACCCATCGACGGGCTCCAGTGGATACGGCTCCTCTACTGCTACCCCACCCTGCTCGGCGACGACCTGCTCGACGTAATCGCAAAAAATGAAAAGGTGGTCAACTATATCGACCTCCCCTTGCAGCATATCGACGATAAGATACTGAAGGCGATGAAGCGGGGGACGCGGGAGAAGATGATCCGCTCGCTTTTGCAGCGCATCCGTAAACGAGCGCCCGATGCGGCGTTAAGAAGCGCCTTCATCATCGGCTTTCCCGGTGAAGGGGAAAAGGAATTCGACAACCTCTGCAATTTCATCGAAGAGGCGCGCTTCGACCATGTGGGGTTCTTTACCTATTCCAGGGAGGAAGGGACGCCGGCAGCCGAAATGCCGGGGCAAGTCCCGGAGGAGGTAAAGGAAAAACGCTACGACCGACTGATGAAACTTCAGCAGAAAATCTCTCTCGAAAAAAACAGGGCACATGTGGGCAAAAAGGTAAAAATCCTCGTGGAAGGATTGAGCGACGAGACGGACCTCCTCCTGAAAGGAAGGGCTGACTTCCAGGCCCCCGAAATCGATGGGATCACCTACATCAGCGCAGGCGAGGCGGAGGTGGGCGAAATCCGGGAAGCGATCATTACTGATGCCCACCCCTACGATCTGGTTGGAGAACTGATCGAACCCGAAGGGACCGAGGATTGCGAACAAAGGAAGTGCGAAGAGGAGACGCTTAAACCATGAAAGAACAACCGGTTACCGTGGCCATCACCGGCGCAAGCGGCACCGTCTACGGCCTTAGGCTCGTAGAGGAACTTCTGAAAGCCGGAAAATCGGTGAGGCTTATCATTTCACGCCCCGGCTTCATCGTGCTGGAGGAAGAGACGGGGCTCAAGTGGGAAGGAAGCGAGGCGGAGATCAACGAACAGGCGAGGGACTATTTCAAAGCGGCCGAGGAGTTGACCTACTACGACCACGCCAATTTCTTTTCGCCCCTCGCCTCAGGCGCTGCCGGACGGGGCGTCATGGTTATCGTCCCCTGCTCCATGGGGACCCTCGGGCGGATCGCAGGCGGCATGTCGTCAAACCTGATCGAACGGGCCGCCGACGTGGTCTTAAAAGAACGGGGCAGGCTTATAATCGTTCCGAGGGAGACGCCGCTAAACGACATCCATCTCGAAAACATGCTCAAACTCTCCCGTATGGACACGAGGATAGTCCCCGCCATGCCGGGTTTCTACCATAAGCCGGAAAGCCTCGATGATCTCGTCGATTTTGTCGTCGGGAAGATTCTAGACCAGGTAGGGGTGGAACATACTCTAGTCAGGAAGTGGGGAGAAGAATAGAGACTAGGTGGAAGCCGGTCAGGCCGTCTCAGCTTCCAGCTTTTCACGGTAAAGGGCGAGGAGATCCTCGTCGTAGCGGATAAGCTCCACCCCCATGCCGGACTTCCCTTCACGGGCGAAGGCGGGGGGGATCTTTTTCGCCCGCATCACCATCCCCTCCATCTCGTAATCACCCTTGTCGTCCTTGACGGTGACGTAGAGCTTTTTGCCCGCCTTGAAAACGAGGTTCGTCTTTATGAAAATTCCCGTGTCGGAAATGTTTGTAATGTAGGCCCAATGACAGGGCGGTTTTTCCAACCCGAAAAGAACGGCGGCCTGGAACCCGATCCGCTTGCTGTGGCGCTTATCATCCTGACTCACGAAATCTCTCCTCCCTTCGCTCTTGCTGGACAGCGTACTATTTATACCATAATCGGTTTATGAATGGGATACCTTTCTTTCAGGCGATGAAAGAGGCCTGCCCGATTTCATGAACCTCCCGGTTTTCATCGACCCAGGGGCCGACGGTCTCCACCTCTTCATGATGGCTGCGAAGCAAGTCTATCGCCTTTTGGATATGCGCGATTTGATCATCCTGCCCCGCCGGGTTTCCGGCGCAATCGTGATGGCCCGCAACGGCAACGCCTTGAGAATTGTGCTTCTCAATTGACAGGGAGAGCCCGTCGATGCTCCTTTCAATATCCCGAAGATAGCCGGTGACGCGGCGAATGGCCTTATCCCTGATACTCGGTACGTAATGAACGGAGGGTTTCAATGAAACCGTGTAAAGGCAGAGGAGCATGAGGCGGGCATGCTCTTCCTCCTCTCTTTGCAGCTCGGCATAAAAATCTCTCACCTGCGTGTTGTCCTTGAATTTCGCGGACATCTTTTTATATATGTGAGAGACGTAGGATGCGATCACTTGCTGGAGCAGGCTTTTATTGCTGCAAAAGAGGATGCTTAAAAAAACTCTGACGCCGAAGAGCCGAATAATCTCTGCGGGATTTTTGAGGCAGTACTCTCTCCCGATGATATCACCCATCTGTTTCCCCTAAATTTCGCTTGTTTATCTTTATTAATAAACTTAATTCATTCTTCTCTTTAAATCAACTCAAGATTTATCTGTTTCAATTTTGCAGGATCAACCTTCCCTATTTCGTTTTGACTTTTTAACGCATTTTGCTAAGCTTCAATCATAATTGTTTCGAGAAAATGAGGGAGGAAAGATGGCGGAAAAGAAAGGGGTGAGTCCCATCAATAAAGCGTTTTTATCTTTGGCGATTGCCCTCGTGCTCCTCGTTGCACCTTCGCTCAAGCTGCTCGAAAGTTACCGTTTTTCTCAAAATGCCGTTGTCGTCGAGGCGGAAATTACCAGCTACGACCCCGAGGTGCAAGGGATGGCGGGTGGACGGCGGCAGATCAGGGATTTCTATACGATCCGTTATCTCGGCGTGGAGAAGCGGCTGCAACTCGGCTCGCGGGTTGTCGGTTCGATGGAAAAGGTGGAGCCACCGGAGAAGGACGCACCCTTCGCACCGGGAGACAGTCTGGCGATCTACTGCCTGCCCGAGTCGCCCGAAAAGATGCTGATAAAAAGGGAGGGTGGCCTCTTCATGGCCGCCTACCACGCCGGAAACATGGCTCCGCTTCTCTATCTTTTGAAGCTGGCGGCGGTTGTTTTGCTGCTGGTTAGTGTGCGGCAGTTTTTTCTGTGGGTTAACCTTCCTATGGGTAAGGTCGAGTAATTGGAAGATACAAAAGTTATAGAATTGTTTGTTAATTTTCTCAGCAAGAACGGATATCCTGGTCTCAGAGTTGATCGACGGCCAGATAAAGAAACGTCCGGGGAAATTGATGCAATTGCTGGCCCTTTTGCTATTGAACATACAAGCATCGATACATTAAAAAATCAACGTGGAAAAGATCATTGGTTTCTCCAAGTTGTTGGTGGGCTTGAATTAGAACTCAATGATATTATCAATTATAGATTAAACATAAAATTAAGACATAGTGCTGTAAATCAGAAGACAGTAAAAAAACAACAAGGTGAGGTCATTCGTAAAAACTTAAAAGAATGGATTGTCAAAGAGTCACCTGCTTTGACGGATGGAGAGCATGTCATTGATAATATTCCCGGCATCCCATTTTTCATGCATATTAAAAAGACAAGTGATCGTCCACCTGGAATTTTCTTTAACCGTACCCTGCCAAAAGATAGTAGCTTGAAAGAGCGAGTAAATAAACTGTTAGATAATAAGGCTAAAAAGCTTTCAAGATATCAAGGGCCTGACTGGATTACTATTCTTCTTTTAGAATGCGTCGATATGTTAATGAGTGAAGATTTGTTGGAAGAAACATTGCGTGAGATATATCCAGATTGTTTGCCACCAGGTGTTGACCAACTCTGGTTTGCAGACACCTCTATTGCTAATGACATCGAATTTAAAAATGTCACATTGATATTCGAGAAATTCTCAAAATAATTCTTAAAGCAATTCTTAACGCAACAGTTGTGATTTTAGCCTGAATAGTGTAAATTCCCCCATTCGGATTGTCGAAATATGATCTCCCCGAAAAAGATTTTTTAAGAGGAAATTAATGGCAAAGTTTGAGCTCTGCATCCGGGCGCAGAATTTCAAGATAAAAGAAGGCGGCAAGGTGCGGACCACCGGCTTTTATGCCGGAAGGGGCGTCGAGGCGGCCACCATGTCGGAGGCGACGGAAAAGGCGATGAATATGATTCGCGCTGATTTACGGCCCCTCTCGCTGAACGAACATGGGAACCCGCCCAAATTCAATGTGGTGGAGATCGAAGAGGTCTACTATTTTCAGGAGAGCATCGACATCGGCGAAAAGGTGATCCCCACGGAAGGGTATGTGTGGGATGAAGAGGACGAGGAGACAGGGGACGTAAAAAAACCACTCAGCGCCTGGCGGGGGGGATGGGCGAATTTCTCGAAAGATGTGCGGGAGAAGAAGGCCCATGTTCACACAATGTCCGTCCACTTCACAAACGGCCTCTACCCGGTGGCGCTCCTTTTTCTCTTTTTATCCCTCCTTTTCGGAAACCCTTCTTTCGAAAAGACCTATTTCTACCTCATGGTGATTGCAACGCTGAGCGTTCCCGTCACCTACCTGACGGGGCTTTTAGAGTGGAAACGGCGGCACCAGAGCGCCATGATCCCCATCTTCGTAACCAAAATACGCTACGGTCTCGTGGCTGCCTTTATCGGAGGAGGCTGCACCTTTTGGTACGCACTGTCGCCGGAGGTCCTCGGCAGCGGCATCCTCACCCTTTTTTTCGTCCTCCTCAACCTCGCCATCCTTCCGCCACTGGTCTATCTGGGACACCTCGGCGGGATTATCGTCTATGAAAAGGCCGATTGAGGATTCATCCGCCAAAGACGTTTTATCGAACAATTACATAACACAGCCTTAACGTCTCCCCCCACCTATTCTTTCAGTAGTCGCCGGAATAGCTATCGCTGGATCGATTTAAAAAACATAACTTTGAATCGAATTGCCGAGAATGCAATCTAATTCAATCTATCATCCCGTGTTTTTGAATGAAAAAAGCGACAGCTTTTAATCTTCCTTTAATTTTTCTTTTGTTAAAGTGAGGAAAACTGTCCCTGTTTTTTTAGGGGGCGGCTAAACTTTATGGTCTGGAGGGTATTGATATGTTGATGAACAGGGAACTGGAAATACTCTTTTCCGAGGCCATTCGGATGGAAGCGAACACCGCCTTCCTCTATGAACTGTTTCGCCAGGCCTTCCCGGAAGATGCTCTTTTCTGGGGACGGCTGGTTGTGGAAGAGAAGAACCACTCCGCCCTTTTGCAGACGGGAAAAGAACGGTTCGGGCCGCTCGATAAATTTCCCCGCGAACTGCTGCCCGGCTCGGTGGAAGGGCTGATCGCTGCCAATCGGGAACTTTCGGAACTGATCCACACCTGCCGCACATCTCCACCCACGAGAGAGGCCGCCTTTAATATCGCCCTCGGCCTGGAAACCTCGGCAGGCGAGATTCACTTTCAGAAATTCATGGAGAGAGAAAAAGGGTCTCCCCTCGATGAAATATTCCAGCGGCTAAACAGGAACGACAAAGATCACGCCAAGCGGCTCCATCAATATATGAAAGAAAACGGCATCCCCATCCGGGAAAAGGTCGCGGCATAGGACGTCAACGGTTGCCGCACCGTCGGGCCTGCCTATTTAGATAAAGGGCTTTTTCACGTGTGGGCTTAATCGCCCAGTTCTTCAGCGACAGCAGAAAAGAGGAGAGGGACCATGATTTCGTGGTGGCCCGTGAGGGCGTATCCCTTGCCGCCGTCCTGCGTAGGCCGCCTGACGACGTTCTGGGTGGGGCGATACCCCTGGATGAAATCCATATTGACGGTGGTGAAGTTTTTCACCTCATGGCCGAGGTTCCTCACCACGGTAAGGGCCTTCAAAAAAACCTCGGGAAGAAGGACGGCCGAGCCGACGTTCAGGTAGATGCCGTCCTCCAGCTTTGAGACAACGCCGGAGAAAAGCCTGAAATCGAGGTGGCTTCCCTCCCCCATGGCTGCGCCTTTCGCATAGGGGTGCATATGGATGATGTCGGTACCGACGGCCACATGGACGGTGACAGGGATGCCGAGCCGCGCGCCTGCGGCAAGGATACTTTTTTCGGCATGGGGGAGTTTTTCGGCATTGATCATCTCGCCCACGGCGCGTCCGATCCCGATCTCTTTCCCGGCAGCGTTGTTGATCGCCTCGTTCAGCATCCTTCCCGTCTCTTCGGCCATGCCGAAGGTTCCCCCTTCGAGTTCCGCCGCCACATCCTCCGATGTCTGCCCCGTGTAGGCGAGTTCGAAATCGTGGACGATGCAGGCGCCGTTCATGGCGACGGCAGAGATGATTCCCCGCTCCATGAAATCGATAATCATCGGGCCGAGCCCCACCTTGATTACATGAGCCCCCATCCCGAGGATGACTACCTTACCCGATCGATGCGCCGTAGCGATCTTCGCGGCCACTTCCTTAATATCTGTCGCCGCCAGGATGTTCGGAAGCCCTTCCAAAAAATCTGCCATCGTACTGCCGCGCCTGACAGCTATGCCGAGGTCATCGACGGAGACCTTGCTGTTTCGCTCCTTCACGGAGTAGGTGTTCACTTCCTTAAAATCGAGAACTTCGAATCGTTTCTTCATTATTGCTCCCTAGGCTGCCCCGAAAAGCTGCCGGTCGATGAGGTCGCATATGACGTGCCCCACGGTGATGTGCGTTTCCTGTATCCTCGGTGTTGATTCCGATTCCACGTTGAGGAGAATGTCCACCGTCCCGACGATCTTTCCGCCGTCTTTTCCGGTGAGACCGATGGTGGTTATCCCCAGAGCGGCGGCGGCTTCAAACCCTTTCACCACGTTCATTGAGTTGCCGCTCGTGCTGATGCCGAGGGCAATGTCCCCTTTCTTTCCGAGGGCCTTAATCTGCTTGGCGAATATGTCTGCATAGTCGTAGTCGTTTCCGATACTTGTAATGATCGATGTGTCCGTAGTGAGAGCAATCGCGGGGAGCGGTGGCCGCTCGATCTGGAAACGGTTGACGAATTCGGCTGCAAGGTGTTGCGCGTCGGCGGCGCTTCCGCCGTTTCCGAAAATCATCAGTTTATCGCCTCTTTCAAAGGCTTTAACGAGCCGCTTCGAGACATCGATGATAGCAGCGAGGTTTTTTTCGATGAACGCTTTCTTTACCTCCGCACTTTCGCTGAAGGCGGCTCGCACCCTCTCTTCCATAAATCCTCCGGTCTGAATTGATGTTCGTTCTTGGCCTTGAATACTAAAGCCTCACTCTCTGTGTGTCAATAAAATTTGGCCAAGGGAATCTGGAGGGGGGGATGAATGTGGTGGGGCGCGACCTGAAGTTGACAACATTCCTTCGCCTGATTCGCTTAAATTCCCCCGGCAGGACAAGATATCCCGGAGCAACGGCTATTGCTATTCTTGCCATGAACCAAATATATGCAAGCAGCAACAGGATATCAATCAATCTGAAAGGTCCCCAATTACCTGCCAATTACCCTAAAAAAGGCGGAACCCCTTGCGAGGCCCCGCCATCTGAAGGTCAACCACCGGGGGTTTACAGCAGCTGGTAGCCGTTCGTCCCGTACTTCATGAGCGTTATGCCGGTAAGCGTTCCAGCCGTAAAGCCCTCGCCATCAGTGGCGTCAACAAGGGAACCGTGGCCCTGGTAGCTCCCGATGTTCGGGGTGAAGAGGCACGTCTCCCCGGTTTCGCAGAGGGTGTTCTCGTTGCCAGCGCCGTCGCCCTGTATCTCGACCGCCCGCCTGAGAAGCGTGGTCTCGCAGACGCTGTCTGTTCCGTTCCATCTGGAGCCGGAGACCATCGCTTCGCACCCGGCGTCGTCGGTGGTGGCAGGCGTGCCGCTCCACGTATGCGTGAGGGTGTCGTCGCCGGTGGGTCTGTTGAGCACGCCGAGGAGTACCGGGCCAGCCGGTATGGATTCTCGTATTCTGTCTCCGGGGTCTCCCGTGTCGCCGGTCTTAAGCGACCAGTCCCAGATGCGGCCAACTCCTGTGGTCCACTGGCGCCGGTGGTTTGAGCTCGGGAAGTCGTCCGCGTGGTCCTTGCCCCAGCCTCTGTAGGCGTTTTCAAAGCTTGACCAGTCGAATGTGTCGGGTTCAACGGGATATGTGGCCGTGCCAGGGGCGTCATCGCCAAGGCCGTCGCTTGTGTTTACGGTGTCGTCCGAGGTCGCCTTGCCCACGAAGGAGCCCGCCGCTGTCACGCCGTTATACAGCGTTGCAGTGGAGGAGTAGTCGGCATATGACGACGACCCGTATGCGCCGTTGTCAGTGCAGGTGACGGCCACGAGGCCGGGGGCTGCGCCGACGTCGTCTGCTACTTCACAGTCGTCCGTGGCGTTGTTCCCCACCTTCAGAAGCCCCGTGAACGTGTTGTTTTCCGAGTCGGTTCTAAGATAAACGCCGTAGCCGTTATTGGAAGCGCCGACGTCCGCAAGCGTGTTGTCCGAGGATGTCCAAAGCTTGACGCCATCGTCGTTATTTGAAGCGGCCACACCCATGAGCGTGTTGTTGTCCGTGTCGCCCTGGAGGAAGACGCCTAGTATGTTATTTGAAGCGGTCACGGACAAGAGAGTGTTGTTGCTCGATGAGTTGTGGACATAGACGCCGCTGAAGTTATTCGAGGTCGTGACCCCCGAGAGCATGTTGTCGTCCGAGGAGCTGCCGAGGTAGACGCCGTCGAGGTTGTTCGAGGCCGTGATCTCCGAGAGGGTGTTGCCCGTGGAGATGGAGAGGTAGATGCCGCTGCCGCTATTATTTGAAGCAGTGATGTACGAGAGCGTGTTGCCCGAAGAAGAGATAAGAGCAATGCCGTCGTCCCCGTTGTTCGAGGCGGTCACGCCCGTGAGCGTGTTGTCCGAGGAGGTGTCAAGATAAACACCGTCGTCCCCGTTGTTCGAGGCGGTCACGTCCGTAAGCGTGTTGTCCGAGGAACTGTAAAGAAAAACACCGCTGTTTACGTTATTGGAAGCGGTAACGTCCGTAAGCGTGTTGTTATTGGAGACGGAAAGGTAAACACCTATATAGTTGTTGTTAGAAGCGGTCACGTCCTTAAGCGCGTTGTTCGAGGAATTGTCGAGCCAGACGCCGGTGGTGACGGCGCTTTCCGCAGTGACGTTCCTGAGCGCCGAGAACCTGACCGTATCCAGGTATACGCCATACTTGTCGCTCGTCGCGTCAACCGTTCCCTCGATCCAGAGGAAGTCCCTGGCGTTGGTGCTGCCGTCCGCCGAGATGACATACAAGTCTGCTCCGCCACCCGGGCCGTTTATTATCGCCCCCGGCTGCCCCACAAGGCCCACCTTCGAGGCGTCGATGGTGAACACTGACGCGAGATCCGCCGTGCCCGTGACCACGTATATCGTGCCTGCCGCATCAAGAGACCCCCCGTCGTTGTCCACGGTAACACTGTTGCTCCACCACGTGGCGGACTCCGTTGTTGCGGACTGTAAGCCCTTGGTGACGGTCACCGAATTGGCCTTCCAGCCCGGCGCTGTAAAATCGAGAAGGTCGGAGAGGTTCTTTCCGTCCTTCAGGCCGTCGGAGACCATGTAGACGCTGCCGTCGATAACGCTGCAACTCCAGTCGAATGCGCCGAGTTCGTCCGTAGCGGAAAGACCCGTACAGATTGAGGCGCCGCTTACCTTTACGGCTTGTTTCTCGCCGCCGTGGATACAGGCGTCATACCCCCCCGTTTCATCCCCCACACAGGCTGTGCCTGTCGAGTTATAGGCGTCGGCTCCGTCGTTCTTCACATAATCGTTCCAGTTTGATCCATTCGTGGTATAGAGAGCAAAAACCTCTTTCGCAGAAATGCCGCCCCCACCGCTGCTTCCCCCGCCGCAGGCGGCGAAGATCGCCGCGACGGAAATTGACAAAATCGCAATAAACAATACACCTTTAGTTTTCATGACAAACCTCCCTTTTTTATTGTTATTATATTTCAGCGCTGTCCGGTTAGAAAATTGCGTTACCCGAAAACTCCCTCCCTTTCAGGGGGAGGAATGAAGAACCGCAAAGACTCTGGCGGGCTACCCCCATTTGTCTTTGTCCCGTTCCATCTTGTCCCAATCGCTGCTGCCGACCTGCCCACCACCGCTGCTGCCGCCGCAACCGGGCAATATTCGTCTCTTCTTCATAAGCGCCCTCCTTTCATTAAATCATTTCGGCGAATCTTCACGGTCTGCGCGGGGCGCCGACCCTACAAAAATATATGCCCGCGTAGGGCCCGATCCCCAAACGGGCCGCTACAAAAAAATTCGCGATCATCCGTCCAATCCGCGTTCCATAAAAAAACCCCGAATATCTCTCGTAAAGAGACAAACGGGGCATAAAAAAAGGGACAAACCGTGAAATCACGGTCTGCCCCTGAAAATTTTTTTTTAGGGTCTGTTACAACTGACTGACTGACTGAGCAAGATGTATACCATAAAAACTGCCTCAGCTACTAATACTTTACATGGCTTACTGCATTCCCATCACCTGCGACAATATAAACATAGGTGGATATACATGTCAAGGAAAATAGGAGGAAAATAGGAGGAACATAAAATTTGGCCCAATTTGGTGAAATTCCCTTGCTTTTTCAGCCTCCCTTGACTATGATTATTCCAAACGTTTTGAGGAGGATCGAATGGGAGAAAACACTCCGGCTGTTTCCGACGACAGCTTCGAAGCAGAGGTTATTTCTTCAGATCTGCCGGTGCTGGTGGACTTTTGGGCGACCTGGTGCGGCCCCTGCAAGGCGATTGCCCCGATGATCGATGAGATTGCTGCTGAATACAAAGACAAGATAAAGGTAGTGAAGGTGAATGTGGACGAAAATCCGAAAACGCCTGGAAAGTTCGGCGTCAGAGGAATACCGACGCTCATCCTCTTCAAGGGGGGAGAGAACATCGACCAGATTGTAGGCGCCGTCCCGAAGTCGCAACTGGACGAACTGATCAAAAAAGTTATTTAAATCTGAAAGGCCCGGAAAGCATTCGCTTTCCGGGCCTTATTGCATCTCATCTCTTGGTTATCTTTTTACGCGTTTATCCTTATCTCCCTTAAGAGTGCAAGCTCGTCGAGCGCCTTGCCCGAACCGATAACGACGCACGAGAGCGGGTCGTCGGCGATGGTAACGGGGAGACCTGTCTCTTTCCTCAGCAATTCATCGAGCCCACTTAGAAGCGCACCGCCGCCGGCGAGCACGATCCCTCTATCGACGATCTCCGCTGCCAGTTCGGGCGGGGTTCTCTCCAGGGCGATTCTGACCGCTTCGACGATGGCGTTTGTCGGTTCGCTCATCGCCTCTTTTATCTCTTCCGATGTGATTTCCAGCGTCTTCGGTATGCCGGCAACGAGATCGCGCCCCTTCACCTCCATTGTCTTCTTTTCTATTTTCGGGTCAACCGTACCGATGTTGATCTTGATAGACTCTGCCGTCTGCTCTCCCACGAGGAGGTTGTACTTTCGCTTTATGTACTGAATGATCGCTTCGTCGAGTTTATCCCCTCCCACACGGACCGACTTGCTGTAGACGATCCCCGAAAGGGAGATGACGGCCACCTCCGTCGTACCCCCTCCGATATCGACGATCATATTGCCAGAGGGCTCGGTGATGGGGAGTCCCGCCCCAATGGCGGCCGCCATCGGTTCTTCGATGAGGTAGACCTCTCTCGCGCCCGCAAACTCGGCTGATTCCCGAACCGCCCTCTGCTCTACCTGTGTAATCCCGGAAGGAACGCAGATGATAATCCGTGGCCTGACCAAAGTCTTCCGGTTATGCGCCTTCTGGATGAAATAACGGAGCATCGCTTCGGTGATTTCGAAATCGGCGATAACGCCGTCCTTCATCGGCCGGATCGCCACGATGCTTCCCGGTGTTCGTCCGAGCATCTTTTTCGCCTCGTTACCTACGGCCAGCACCTTTTTGACGCCATTCACATCCTTGTGAACGGCCACGACGGAAGGCTCGCTGCTTACGATCCCCTTCCCCTTCACGTAAATCAGCGTGTTGGCCGTTCCAAGATCAATCGCCAGATCCCTCGAGAAGAGACCCAGCAATCTATTGAGCAACAACATTAATTAAACTCCTTTCAACCCCTCTCAATTTAGAAGTAAAAAATGCTAGCAAATAAGGTGGCATATATCAAGAGAAATCGCGATGACGTAAAGAAAAAAAACTTGTCTTTTCATCACCCCTGATTTACTATGACCGTTGTTTTTCGGAGATTAAGAGATAAGGAGTTTTGAAAAATGCTGAGTCTAATGCGGAGACATTCGCGATCAATCGTTATTAAGTTGATTTATGTAGGCCTCATATTGAGCTTTCTCGTCTGGGGGATCGGGTCCTATAATAGCAGGGATGATTTTATTGCCGTAACGGTTAACGGCGAGGGAATCCTGATGAACGACTACCGTGATTCCTTTGAAAACCTCGTTAATTATTACCGGCAGACGCTGAAAGATAATTTCAATGAAGAGATGATCGTGGCGCTCAAGTTAAAAAAGCAGGCTCTCGATAACATGATCAACCGCGTCATCCTTCTTGAGGCGGCGGACAAGCAGGGACATCGTGTCAGCAAGGACGAGGTGAGTGCCAGGATCCAGTCCTTCTCGGAATTTCAGAAGGACGGCAGGTTTGATAAAGAGGCCTATTTCAATGTCCTGAATGCAAACCGCCTGAAGCCGGGAGATTTTGAGAAGGAACAGCGCGAACTGCTCCTTATGGGAAAATTGGAGGGCGCCATAAAGGGGGGAGCCGCCGTCTCGGAAGAAGAAGTGCTGGAAGGGTATAAGCGGGAGAAGACGAAGGTGGTGCTTAGTTTCATAAAGCTGTCCCCGGCGCTTTTCGAAAACAAGGTGTCTGTAAAGTTGTCTGAGCAGAAGGATTATTTTTCGGCCAATGTGGGCGCTTTTATGATCCCGCAGAAAATTCAGTTGGGATATCTCATTCTCGATCCGAAGGACTTCAAAAAAGAGGTCAACCTGACGCGGGAAGAATACGACGATTACTACAACAGTTACATCGGTGATTTCATCATCCCTGAAAAGGTGAAGGCAAGGCATATTCTCATCAAATTCGGTGACAATAAGGAAAAAGCGAAAACAGAGGCCGAAGCGATTCTTAAGCGTGTCAAGGCGGGAGAAAAGTTTGCCAGGCTGGCTAAAAAATATTCCGAAGATGAGGAAACGGCCAAAAAGGGGGGCGCCCTCGGCTTTTTTGAGCGGGGAGAGATGGTGAGGGCCTTCGAAGATGCCGCCTTTTCGATGGAAAAGGGGGCTGTCAGCGATCTCGTGGAGAGTCTGTACGGATATCACATCATAAAAGTGCTCGATAAAGTCGAGGAAAAAACGAAGCCGCTCGATGAGGTGCGGGGAGAGATACGCACCGTTCTGGAAGAGGAGATCACGCGGGAACTGGCCGAAAGTAAGGGTGACGACATTTATTATGAGACATTGAAGGGGAGCAAATCGCTTGAAGCGCTGACAAAAGAAGATGGCCTCTCATACCGGAAGACAATTTCCTTTGGGTTGGATGCTATTCCTGCCGCTCTCGACGGGGTTTCCGACGTGGTTCAAAATGCCGGCACCATGGAGCCGGGATGGATGAGCAGACCGAAAGAGTGGGAGAATAAGTTCTACATCGTTGCACTCCTCGAAAAAGCGCCGCCCCGCGAACCCGTTTTCGAAGAGGTAAAAAACGCCGTTAAAAAGGTCGTTGCCGGAGAAAAGGCGAAAGAAGCGGCCCTAGTTCGCGGGGAAAAACTTCTGGCTGAACTAAAGAAGGGTAAATCATTAAAGGCTCTTGCGAGAAAGCAGGGGCTCAAAGTTGAGACAACCGACCCCTTCAACAGGGTCAGAAACGTCGTTCCCGGGATCGGCGTTTCTGAGGAGATCGTTTCCAGGGCCTTTGAGTTGGCGTCTACGAACCCACTTCCCGACAAGACCTACCGTGTCGGCGACGATGTCATTATTTTCCGGCTGAAAGAAATCAAGAGAGTCGACCAAAAGACCTTCGATGAAGAGAGGGAACTCTTCAAGGCGAAGCTTCTCGACCAAAGGCGGAACGAGGTCTACCGCCAGTGGCTGGAAGAGGCCCGCAGGAAGGCGACCATCACCTATCACGAAGATCTTATCGATCTCAAGGGATGATCTGACCAGTTCCTCGTTTCGCGTTTGTGACCGAAATAAGGGAGTAGAGGAGGTCATTAACCGGCGTTGAGATGCCCTTTTCCTTTCCGATTCGGCAGATAGTCCCGTTCAGGGCGTCGATCTCCATCGGCTTTCCTTTCTCCATGTCCATGAGCATGGAGGTTTTGATCTCTCCCTCCTTTTCGGTGTGAGCCATCGTTTTCCCCGGCAGGTCCGGCTTTAAATCAACGCCTTTAGACTGCGCAACGGAAAGGACCTCTCCCATCGTTTTCCTGACAATCTCTCTCGTCTCCGGACAGGCGAGAACCTCGGCTGCCGTCGTCCTCGTCAACGCCGTAATGGCATTGAAACCACAGTTCCAGACCATCTTTCGCCAGATCACCTTCTTTATGTCTTCCGACAGCCTCGCCTCGATACCGGCTTCTTCGAAGAGTCCCAGCAGAACGCGGCCCCGTTCGGACGGTCCTCCCGAAAGTTCGCCGAAGGTCATCTGTCCCGCCGCCGTGTGAAGGATCACCCCCGGCGCCTCTATTCTCGAACCGATAAAGGCGACGCCCCCCATCACTTTTTCGATCCCCACTGTCCGGCCAATCGTCTCCTCGTTGTCCACGCCGTTTTGGAGAGAAATAATAACCGCGTCAGAGGCAACAAGCGGTCTGATCCATTCGGCCACAGTTTCCGTATCGAAGGATTTTACGCAAAAGAGGATGAGGTGGCAGGGACCGATATGGGTGGGATCGACGGTGGCGTTTATCTCAACGTGAAAATCTCCCCGGTCGCTTTTTGAGGGGTAACACATATACCGCATAGCCCCCAAGGGTTTCCACCCCCCCAGGGAACAAAAATAAAAAATGGAAAGACAACCACAT